>JAGQPD010001340.1 GCA_020426865.1 Planctomycetales bacterium | reverse complement strand
CGGGGGCTGGCAAGAGACGGAAGGAAGGTACCTGCAAGAAGGTCACGCGCCGATGCGGATTAGCGTACCGGCCGAGGGCGACGGCGCGTTGGCGGACCTGGAAAGCATGGTTCACTATCTTCCCCCAGGCGCAGACGGCGACGCGGACGACTTGGCGTGGCTCCAGATCGAACACATCTGCAACCGCCACCGGGAGATGAACGTATCGAGCCGGCGCGGCTCGATGTTCTATTGCTACGAGAAAAGCGACGCTCAAAACAGCTACCTGCAAAACCACGCCCTCTGGGAAGACGGCCTGCTGTTGAACCTTGTTCAGCAGACAGAGCCAACGATCTATTGCGCCAACGATGGGGCCACCGAGGCGGACGACAACGCGCTGCAGGCGTGCATTGTCGAGGCGAACGAGATGATGCCGTTCGGCGTCCGCGTTCCGATGGTCGTCGATGAACCTCGCAGCGGCTACCTGTACGGCTCGGCTTTCGTTCGCAATGCGTGCGCGGCGGCCGGCAGCATTTACTGGTACATCGTGCCGAAGCCCAGCGCCACAGTTTCGATCACCGAGGCGAATGGCCAGGTCACGGTGTCGGTGACGAGCCCGTACACGGACACGTGGGTAATCCCTGACGCGACCATCATCACGCCTACGGCGCCCAGCGGCTCGGGCGTGTGGGTACGACAAACGCCCGACCAGGGGTCGGCCAAAGAGTTCACGGCCGTTCGCACTTACGAAATCACAGGTGTTTTCACGGCCCGGATCACTGAGTTTGTCTCGCGCGACCAGTCAACCGAGCAGTCGTTTAGCGCCACCTGATCGAGACCGCCAATGGCCACACACGAAACAATACACATCAACGTTGGCGACACACTCACGTACCCGCAAGTGCGATGGGAAAACGAAGACGGCACCGACAAAGATATCAGCGCCGAAACCATCACGTTTTCGATGTACGACAGCGAAGGGTCCGCAAAAGTCGAGGACGCTGCCTGCGAGCAGCCGGGCGGCGGGACCGATGGAGTAGCCAGGTATTTACCCAATGCCATCGACGTCGACACGGCGGGGATTTATTCCATTTACTTCAAGCGCACCGTTGGCGGCCGATCGGCACAGTACCCACAAGATGGCAGCCAATGGCGCTTACACATTCACGAAGTGCCGGCGCCGTAGAACGAAAACACCAACTGGGAGCAAGTGACCTCGTGAACTGGGAAGCGATCATTGCCGCTGTCGTTGCAACAATCACCATCGGCGGTTCGGTGCTGCTTGGTGCGTTCAAGATCGGTCGGCACGTCAGGGGCGTTAACGACAAGCTCGACTCCGTCGAGAAGTGCATCGTCGAATTGAAGGCCGAAGTGTCCGACGACCTGAACCGCGTGGAGAATCGGATCGTCTCCCTGGAAAGCTCCCACCGAGAGGAGCAACAGCGGCAGTGGGAAGTATTGCACGAACACGAAAAGAGAATTGACAGCCAGGGGGAAACGCTGGCCAAAATCGCGCTGGCCAAAATCACCCAAGCCCAGGACGGAGGGACATGAGCGACAACTTCAACGCCGGTCAACTCAGTTTCGTTGACAAGGAAGGACACGAATGGGACGTGACGATCACGCTGGCAGAGGCCATGCGGATCGACCGTGTGGATTTCAGCGCGTACACCGAACACCCGGTGAGCATGTTGCGCCCCAGCGAGGAGTTCAAAAAAGAACTACTGGATAATCCGCCGCTGCTGTTCGCGCTGATGTACTACGCCGTGAAGCCGCAAGCAGACATGCTCGGCCTGGACGAGGAATCGTTTTGCCAGCGAATCGACGGCTCGTGCATCGAGGAAGCGTGCGTTGCCATGCTCCGAAGTGTGGCAAATTTTATCCGGGCGATGGCGACCGTCTTATTGCCCTTAGCCGATGGGCTGGAGAGGGCGATCGCCGAATCGCGAAAG
>JAGQPD010001339.1 GCA_020426865.1 Planctomycetales bacterium | reverse complement strand
CCGCGTCGCCCGTTCAGTCCGAATTTTTTCCGGATCATGATCTTTTCGATCATTGCCGGTCTGGTGATCGGTGCGATTGCAGTCTACACGCTGGATGTTCTGGACGATCGATTCCGATCGCCCGAAGAATTGCAAATGCAATTGCGCGCCAATGTGTTGTCGATGATTCCCAAACACGAGATACGCGACGGGGTCGGCGCACGAACGCTCCAAGTCCACGTAGCGCCCAAGGCGGTGGAAAGCGAGCCGTTTCGAACGTTGCGGACGACACTGGCGTTTTCCGAAGAGGAGGTCAGCCGAATTGTTGTCACAAGCTCCGAGCCGAGCGACGGCAAGACAACCGTCCTTTCCAACCTGGGTGTTTCCTATGCCCAAGCCGGACGTCGCACGCTGCTGATTGACGCCGATCTACGCAAACCGGGCCTGTCGAACCTGTTCCAGATGCGACGCATGGAGGGTTTGTCCAACGTATTGCAGGGGGACCAGCCAGTTGGCGACATGATGAGTGAACTCGTTCAACCAAGCGGCGTCGACAACATGGACGTGCTCCCCTGCGGACCGCGCCCGAGCGACCCGGCCGTTTTAGTGGGAAGCCACCGTTTTGAAGAACTCATCGCGTGGGCCGAGACGGCTTACGATCAGCTCCTCATCGACAGCCCACCGATCCTCGCCGCATCCGACGCCTCGATCATGTGCCGACAGGTCGACGGGATGATCGTGGTTATCCAACCGCAAAAGAACAACCGTCGTCGTGTGGTTCGGGCCTTCGCCGGCATCGCGGCCATTCGCACGAAAATCCTCGGGATTGTCGTCAATGCCGTCGATCCTCGCGAGGAAAAAGGCTACTACGGATATGGTTACGGATATGGATATGGCTACGGCGATCAAGGGGCCTACGATGAGGATGACGGAAATGAGGGTGTCAACGAAACGATCAACTTGACAAGCTCCGAACAACTCGGTGCCGTTACCGCCGATTCCGTGGCCGCGTCGAACCCACCGGCGGCACCTCCGCTGGAAAACCCAGAAACCCGTCGCGCTGCATAAGCGCAAGAAAGTCACGATGCGCAAGAAACCTGCTCAAACCGCATGGGAAAAATGCCAGGATTTCTGGCACATTCCACCGCTCGATCGGCTCGATTCATGGCAAACGCTCTCGGCACGCGCCACTGACGTGATGTTGCTCGTGGTGTTGTTTGTCTGCCCGCTGTTTATCGGCGGCGCCAGTTCCCTGGGGATGTTCGTCTACTGCGGCGCTGTCGGCGCGCTGGCCGTCACCTGGCTGACTAATCGGTCGCTCACGAGTGCGGCGACCTGGGATTGGTCGGGGATCGAATGGCTGTTGTTGCTGGGACTTGGCTTGGTCGTCCTCCAGCTGATGCCATTGTCCCCCACCTGGCTCGCAAGGCTGTCACCTCATACCGCCGAGCTCCTACCGTGCTGGACCGGCGCTGACGGCTATCCGCAAGTTGGCAACTGGAATACCATATCATTGTCACCACAGGCCACGCGTACCGGCCTGGGGCTGTTTGTGGCGCACGGCATGCTACTGCTGATCATCGTGCAACGTTTGCGAACGGTCGAAGACGTGGAAGGTGTTGTTCAATGGCTCGCGCTCGCCAGCCTCGGCATGGCGGCCATTGGTCTGTTACAGTACGTCAGCGGAACGAATCGGTTCCTTTGGGTTTTCGATCATCCAACGCAGCATGCGAACGCCGCCGTTTCCGGCCCATTCATCAGCCCCAATCATTTCGCGCATTTCCTCGCTGTCGGCGTAGGGCCACTGCTGTGGTGGCTGCAACGTCAATGGCAATTGTTTCAAAGTGGAAGCACGGCCGGACCTACCGGCAATTCCTTTGG
>JAGQPD010001338.1 GCA_020426865.1 Planctomycetales bacterium | reverse complement strand
ATCAAGGCACCCGACAGGTCGAGATATATGTCTGGCACTCCGATTTGCCAGGTTCCCAGAGACGCGAGAGGGCCAAAGTCAAGACCATTGGGCTCGTTCGGGTCGACTCGCCAGTTGGGGTCGCCAATCGACACCTGCTCCATATCCCAAACGACCTCAGTCCGCCGACCCCAGCCTGGCGTCGCGCGATGCAGGCGATGAACCGCATCCGTTGGCGACACGAAAGTCGCATCATTTTCGAGTGCAAACCGTAATCCAAAGGCAATTCCATCGCCGCAATCAGTCGCCGGCAACGACAAGCAATACGCGGCATGCGTCAACCCGGCGGCTAATTCATTCGGGTCGAACCCAAGCCCAGTCAACGGGCAGTTTCCGTCTACAAGCGACACTTGCCCGGTCTCTAGATCGTTGAAATCCGTGACCGCGTTACAGCTATTGCAGTAGCCTAGTTCGAGTGCAGCGCTCAGGTCAGTGGGCTCATTTGCCTCGGGATAGACAACGACGACCTGAAAGTCCAGCGGGATGTTTGGCCTAACAACGCTTGGACGTCCTTCGGGAAAGAAAAATCGGACTGGATCGATGCTCGGAAAAGGTATCTGGTGCAGATCAAATGCGGCTTCGATCTCGGCGTAGTGTGGGCCCCCGTTACTCAAGTCGCCATCATCGTCCAACACCGTCAATATCTCTATCGCAGTGCCGAAATGGGCTGGGCGCGAATGCACAAGACCCGGCTCTCGAATTGGACCCAGTGTAAGCTGAGTCCAGTCGACAAAGAGTTGACTTACGAATTCGTTGCCCTCCGATGCGGTTCGGCTGACGCAAGCCGAGACGCAGTTCGGATCATTCGGATCAAAGCTCGAGTCCATTACTGAGCATGATATGCTCTCTCCGCCCGAGACCTCAATCTCGCGACGGATGTCCAACCACAGGCCAGACAAGATCATGGACGTTAGGTGGGCGTCGAGAGTAGGATTGTAGAGGTAGTCCCTTCGGGGGCAGAGCGGAGTACGGTCCGCCCCTTGACCGGGATGTACCTCCGACGCAAAGACTTCAGTGTTATAGAGCAGGAACGCAATCGTATCACCCACGCTTTCTCCGAACACCTGTTCGCGGGATAGCCCGAGGCTAGCCTGTACGAGATGGCCAAATTCGTGTGCAATAACCGTGGACATCGCCCCGTTCCGGCAACCCGTCAGTTCGCGGTAGAGTAGCATTGGGCTAAGATTCGGGGAGCCCGAATTGCCTAGGCCACAACCCGAGGGGACGTGATTGACTCGAATCTGATGGTTGAACCCAAGCACATCAAGACTCCACCTAGATTCGAAGAAGTTGCGCGCCTCGTGGTAGTGCACGAGCGCGTTAACGACGGCAGTTTGCGCTACGTTGGGGTCATTAACGTCATTCAGAACTAGATTAGGATCGGCGCTCGTCCAGGTCTTGCTCGCTGCGAGTATTCTCGGATTATTTCCGTCGACATAGTTGACTACACTGCGATACTGGGCATCTTCACTGCTGGTTGCAATCGAAAATGGCCCAGCGCCGTCCACATTGATCGAGTAATATCCATTCCGATCCGTGAATCCGCTTGCCGGTGAAACCCCACCTGTCACAAAGACTTCAATATCTGGGATCGGTACGAGATCAGTGCCGCTGACTTCGATCGCTGCAAGCCCCACGGTCGCCCTCCCCAGCACGCGGCCGGTTAGCGTCGCATGATGAGTGTCGCTTTCAACAGCCGTGACGCAACCCGTGTCCGGGTTGACATACACGCGCGCCACTTCAGATCCATCGCGGGCAGCGACCCGCGAAACCCACGACAAAGCTGGCTCGTGGTATCCGGTTTCGTCCATGAACCTGATTACCAATTCGGGGTCCGTTCCTGAGTGGTACCGCGCGGATACCGTTTGGTCCTCTTCAATCGCGCGGAGGGCTGCAACCGAGTCGATCCGAGGCGTTGCGAATGGAGTAGATGGACGCGGCGCCAACCGTGCAGTCGCGAGTACGACTTGAGGGGAGCGATCGGTTCGAACTACGATCCGTGCTTGGGCCCCCTCGACGCGTATCCCGTCTATTCGCTGCTGGTAGGCAATGACGTGGAGGGGGCGACCCTGGAGGGCGGCGGATCGCATGACTTCAAGTTCCGCGACGTTCTCGTTCCAACCCACGGCGTGTCGGGCCAGCCACGCCGACGCGGCGCTGTCCGGCGTTTCGCCCCGCGTCATCGGACCAAAGAAGACGCGTGTGTATGGATCTCCCTGCCAACAGCGCGCCCGCGGGTTTTGACGCATTACCGTTTCTCGTCCATCACTCAGAGCTGAAGCTGCGAAGAACGTGATCGAAACCCAAGCGAGTGAACGCATCGGATGCACCTCCTGATGTTAATCTCCCGTAATCTTATGCGGGTGGACTTGAACTGCAAGACTTTCGACCTATACTCAGTTAATCAACTTGAGGATAATCTTATGCGGATTGCGTCGATCATAGTGGCCGCCTGGACAGCCACTTGCGCTATTGCGGGAGGACCAACGTTTGAGGTCGTTCCCGTCGAAACCGGCGCTGAGTCGGCGGATCACGTTTTCGTCTTTGACCAGTTGATCTCCTTAAATGATAGCGATGGTTGGGCCGCTTCGGTCGTCGAAGTCGAGTCAGCTGGCGGCGCGATCCTTCGGTACAACATCCGGCAGGATGCGAACGGCGTCGACGCGCCTTTGGCGGGGCCGGGGGTGGGTATGCCGTTCAATACCTTTGCTTCGACGCC
>JAGQPD010001337.1 GCA_020426865.1 Planctomycetales bacterium | reverse complement strand
TCAGCCATAACGGAATTGTAATGATTCCCACCAGGGAAGTGGCGATCGCAATTCGCAGGGCCAAGATCGAATCGCCGTCATAGATCCGGGCCATGACGACGGGAAAAATAGCACTGGTCATTGCCGCTTCTACGACCACCACCCGATCCAATTCCACGGACAGCGGTAACAGATATGCGGCGGATAGAAATGCCGAAGGAAGCAGCGCCAATCGCAAGATGGCGGCCCAGCCCGCCGACTTAATGACTTCGCCTCGAGACGGCGGCGTATCGGCCTGACGCCACTGGTCGATCATGGTCGCTCCCACCAGCAGCAGCGACATTGGAATGGCAGCCGAGCCGATCAGTTTAATGGCCTGCAGCACGGCCGACGGAATCCACTGGGTGGCGTCGGTCGCGTTGCCAGCGAGCGCGACAAGGATGGCGATCGCGGGTGGATTGATGATATTCCGCCAAGACGAACGCGCGCCGCCACCGGTCAGTGCCAAGACCCCCACGGTCCAAATCGATAGCTCAACGCCAACATTATGAACGAACAAGACACCAAGTGTCGGTATTGTGTCGTGATATAGCAGGCTCACGAGCGGGATCGGGATGAACCCATAGTTGAACAAGCCGACGGACAAGGCGAACGTGCGACGGTGGCGGGTATCACGGAGTCCCGTCCACGAGCCCGGCAATCGTGCACATGCAGCGGCCAATCCGATGCCGCCGGCACAAGCACAGAAACCGAACAACGGTGGTACAAGCAGATTCGCTGGTTCGCGCAGGGCGGCGTTGCCAGCGACGGCGTGGAAAATCATGCACGGAAACAGCAGCCGCAATGTCAGCCGCAAAAGGCCGTCGTCGGTTTCATGAGTCAACCACCCGAGCCATCGGGACATAGCCCCAGCGCCCGCTGTGAGAAAAACTCCGGCCACGGTGCTCAAAATGTGAAGCCAAGGTACGTCCATAAGTTCCGAGAGACTAGCACCCGACACGCCGCCACGCAATGTGAACTGGCCAGAAGCCGTCAATCACGCGGGAGACGTTCGTCACATACCCCATTTTCTCAGCGGCCGACGTGTATCATAATTGGCTAGGTAATATCGCCGATCCACCATCGCAGGAGAAACCGCAATGCGAATGATGTTCCTTTTGTCGTCTACGCTACTGCTAATGTCGTTTGCTTTGTCCGCCCGTGGCCAGGAAAGTCAAACGGCTCCCGCCGAACCAGAAGGAATGGTATCGTTATTCAATGGCAAAGACCTCACGGGCTGGGATGGCGATCCGCGACTCTGGTCTGTCAAGGACGGGGTGATCCACGGGGAAACTACCGCGGAAAACAAAGCCAATGGCAACACCTTCATCATCTGGAAGGACGGAATGCTGAAGGATTTTCAGTTGCGCTTGTCGTTTCGTTGCAACGCCAGTAATAACTCGGGGATTCAGTATCGTTCGAAGCACATTACCGAAGGCAACGTCCGCAACAAATGGGTCGTGCGCGGTTATCAGCACGAGATTCGCAACGAAGTGGACCTGCCCAGCGTATCCGGCTTCATTTACGACGAAGGTGGCCGTCGCGGCCGTATCTGTCTGGTCGGTGAGAAAGCCGAATGGAAAGACGGGAAGAAACATGTCAGCGGGTCGCTGGTCACCGCCGAGGAGTTCCGCGAACTCTTCAAACTAGACGACTGGAATGATGTCGTCATTATTGCCCAAGGGAACCATATCCGACATTATCTCAATGGTCGGTTGATTCTGGATTTTACGGATAGCGATCCACAACTGTCGTTGTCCGAAGGGATCCTTGCTCTGCAGCTACACGCCGGAAACCCAATGTGGGCCGAATACAAAGATATTCGGCTGAAGAACAACTGACCCACCTGGTTGTCGGCACGTCGCGTAGCTTGATTCTCCGAATCGAGCCTGCCGCTTAGTACGCCCATCGAGCTCGTTCCACGCTCGTTACTCCACGCGCGCTCCGGGCCATACCAGTTCATTAAAGCGATCAACCGGTTCGCTGACGGTCCACGCGATACCACGCAGAAGAATAATGCGATAGATTGGGTCATCGAATGTCCAGGAATAGTGTCCCGGAATGGAGACAAACACACGGCCCTTTCCCGGTTGCATTGTCCAGAATTGAGGCCGGTTAGCATCTTCCTCGCGAGCTTCGGCCAAGACGGTCAGTTGCTTGGCATTCCCCACCAGTGCCCAATAACTCTCGTCGTAGAAACTCACCTTGTCGAGATTCCGCTGGATCGGATGCTTAACGTTTGGAAGGAAGCCCAGGTCGAGCGGTCCGTGACGATAACGCGTTTGAGTGGCATTGGATGCCAGGCCGATCCGCTGTGCAAACTCCGGTGCCTGCTCGCCAGCTTCAACGGCCCAGTGGATATATGCCAGTCCCCTGCCCCGCGCCAAGTGGTCATCGATTGCCTGAGCGCGATCGGCATTCCAGCTGCCGCGCTGGTAAAAGACGATCGCGTCGGCCCGCTCGATTTGCAATCGTTCGGGCCACTCGTGCGCCGTTTCGATCTGAACGGATTCGGCACCGGCCAGCAATTCCGACCACTGCGCCAACCACGCCGGATAGTCGTGTTCACCCGGTCCATGGTCCTTCGTGCCGTCGACCAATAACAGACGCAACGGCCGC
>JAGQPD010001336.1 GCA_020426865.1 Planctomycetales bacterium | reverse complement strand
CGTCTGGCCGACTTCGACCGCCTCCTCCCCCACGCTACCAACCCAGCCACCCGCACCCGCCTCGAAGCCCTGCGGAAACTCCTGGAACCGCAGCAGTACGGGGGTTCGCCGGGTTCTGAGTCGCGAAGCGACGACAGCATGTAGCCCACTCCTGGACGGCTTGTTGATTTAATTATTAATTTCAGTCGAAGAGTGGTTTTCCCCTTACCCCGCTCGCTGTGCGTTTGCGCAGAGCGAGCGGGGTGAAGAGAGATGGTCTGGTTGTTGAGGGTGGCGGTTGATGGAAAATTGGACGGTAGCTTATGCTGGGGGAGGGCCGGCTCCACTGGCAATCAGCCCAAACAGGCGGTCCAGGTTGAAGGCGATGGCCAACCAATCCCACTCCTGTCGAACTGGCAAAAGCCCACGCAGTAAAAATTGACGAACGCCAAACTTCTGCTTGATCACTGCAAACGGTCTCTCGCCCGCATGACGACGTCGTGCGTATTTCTCCTGGGCCTCCTCCGTCGACATCTTTTCGGCATGAACCTCGCGTAACGCCTCATGTTGCTCGCGGTTGATCATACGAGATTTCGACTGGCCGGAAACACAACGTGACATCAGCGGACAACCCTGGCAAGCTGCGGCGTCGGCTTGGTAACGATACCGAACGCGCTGTCCGCCGATACGCGGTTCCCGCGTGGTGTTCTTGTAAGGTAAGGCCTTTCCGTTGGGGCACCAATAACAATCCTGTTCGGCGTCGTAGATGAAGGCTTGCTTATCCAGTTGCTCGTACTTGTCGCCATTACGAGTCACCGTCTTGGTCGGCAACCGGTCGAAGTCTTCCGCAGCTACCGGCTGCGTTGGGTCTTCGCGAATCGCCCGGTTATCGCCGTGACTTTGATTCTTCATCGGTGAGAAAAGCTCGATGCCGGCGGCCCGACAGGCGTCAAGATTTTCGCCGGTCGCCATCAAACCGTCGGCCAAAGCTTCCGCAGGCGGTGCCTCTAAACCAAACTTGGCCTGCACGTCCTTTAGCGAAGGTACGAGCTGTTTGTCTTCATTGATCGTGTCCAATACATCGGCCGATACGATGATGCCACTGTCAACATCGACGGTTGCGGTGGGCGTGTAATTCGGAGCGAAACCGCCATCTTTATTCGGCATCACGCGGGATTCCGGATCGGTGATCGGCAGACGCTTGGGGATGGTTTCGCCAGCTTGCTCGAGCCGTTCCAGTTGCGCAATCGCCGCATCAACCCGTTCCTGTCGACGCCGCACGTCCGCCATTTCTGTCGACAGTTGATGGGCCGACTGATCGCCCAAAAGTTCGTCCGCACTCTGATCCGCAGCTTGAGCTTCAGCTTCCAACTCGGCAAACTTGTCGGTCAATGCTTGCTTCATTTCGCGAAGCTCTTCTGGCGTGCGAGTGCCGCTGCGGCGGTTGTTGGAACGCACGCGAGTTCCGTCGAAGGCCAAGGTTTCTAGCGGCAAGCAACCCATTTCGCGAGCAATCATCGCAATTTGCACGAAGGTGTCTTTTAACGCCACCGCGTTCTTGCGACGAAACTCACTGAGCGTTGTATGGTCGATCGTGCGGCCTTCCACTAACCAGCGGAAATCGAGTCGCACAACCAACGCTTCTTCCAATGAACGGCTGGCGCGAATCCGCACGAGCAGACCGTAGAGAATCACACTGGCGAGGATCTTGGGATGAATGGGCGGCTGCCCTCGACGCAGATCGTACTGCGATTCCCATTGTGTCCAATCTAATCGCGACAATATCGCATCGAGCAGCCGAACACGATGGTTGGGGCCGACCGCTTCTTCCAACCGTGTCGGAAACAGATTCAATTGTTCGCGAGATTCAGGTGCTCTGGCCCAATCCATGGTCGTGGTCTCCTTACTGCCAAGCATACCAAAACTTCTTAACCGCCACATGACTATTAAATCAACAAGCCGTTACGCC
>JAGQPD010001335.1 GCA_020426865.1 Planctomycetales bacterium | reverse complement strand
GACACCGGAGCAACGATCAGCGCCTATTCGATTGTGGACTTCACGGACGCCACCGAAGAAGCAAACCCTACGTTCACGATCGCACGGCCGGGCACAACGTTTCGGCGATACTGGGGCGTGGTTGGCCCGCAAGACATCGGCGATGGCGAGAGTGGCCGGATCACGTTCGATCCAATCTGTCGAGTGTCCCATGCAACGGCCCCAAGCTCACAAGACATCGGCGGCCCCAAGGGGAATGACACTGACCCGACTAAGTATCGCGGATCGAACTACGGCTTTACCGTGCTGGCCGACATTGGCGACGGCACGTCTTTGTGCCTACAGCACGTCGTCAATCGCGTGAAGGTGAAAACTCCCTCCGGCGGAATCTCGGCGGGCAGCAGCGCGACGTGTGACGTGTATTCGTTGCTGGGCTCTGACATCAACTTCAATCTCACCGTGTACGCCAGTGAGTTCGCCGACGTCCCGCCGGACCTGGAGATCGACGCCGCGGCCATCGGGTCGCGTTGGTACGCCGCAGACCGGTCACTGGTGGGATACATCGGCAAGTGCGACGGCGATATCGACAAGGGGGCAACCGGCACGCTCGACATCTACACCGGCACGATCGGTAGCCTATCCGACTCGGGAGAAGACCTGAGTGTGCGCAACGAGTTTGCGGACCTAGAAGACACGGCATGGGCAGTGGCGTTCGAGGGGCTATACAAGGTCAACGGCGCCGTGCTCGTCGCCGGGGAGTGCGTCGTCGCATGATCGCACTGGACAAACGACCTTGGCGCGACCCGGTGCCTATCATCAACCCGCGTGAACCGGCGCCGCATGAAGGACAGGACTTCGACTGGTCGCTATTGCCGACCGAGAGGCACCGCCGGCTGGAGCCGAAACGCATCCTTTGCGGGCACGGTTTCTTCAACGGCGACTGTCCGTGTTGCAGCGTTGGCGGTGGCGGTCCAAATGAAGGATGCGAGGGCGCCGAGGGAGAAATCTGTGCGGGCGGCACGTCGGCGAGGGCCGGCAACGTGCAAGTTACCATCTCGATTACTTCGGGGACGTATCCATGCTCGATATTTGGCTCCAGTGATTGCACGGATTACTCGGGAACGTACATTCTCGTCGCTGACACTGCTTGCCAGTGGGTGCAGAACAACATCAACGGCATCTGCGACAACCTTGACGACGGTATAGGTTTCAAGTTTGTGGGGACTGCCGCAATCGCCTATTCGACTGGTGGCAACGTATTTATCGGAGACAACTTTTCGCCACTCGACTGCAACGACTTTTCACTATCGTTGACGACCAGCACGGTCATCTGCACCGGCACCGCGACGGCTCAAGACTACCCATGAAATGCACGTTCGTTGACATCGGTGGCACGAAGAAGCGCTGCGTTCACAGCGGTTGCGGTCAGGTCATTGACTCACCAGACCCGCCCGAGAAGTGTCATGCTGATTGTCTTTCGCCGGCAGCTAGGTCCGAAAGAGAAAAAGCGCGTCTCGCGCGCATCGCCAAGCTCGATTTGTTGATCGTAGCTCGCACGATGGTTGCGGACATAGTGGCCTCAAACGCACGCACGCGCAAGCAACGACCCGTCCGCAGCGAACTGCGGGTGCTCGAACTGCTCTCGCAACACTGCGCGAAGAAGGTGCCCGGGCCTTGCCCGTACTTTCTGGGCGACCAGTGCGGCCACATCAAGGCCAGATGCTCGATCGTGGCGTGCGCCAATATGGCCTGTGGGCTCGGCGATTTCGAGGAGGATGCCTAAGTGGAGGACGTATAAGTGTTTGATCCAGATGATTACCAAGGCGTTGCGACGGTCACGATCGTGGCCATTGCTTTACTGGCCGTTTTTGGCGGGCTGTTGCCTGGACTGATTTTGTTGTCGTACTACCTGTGGTCGTCGTTGTGGGG
>JAGQPD010001334.1 GCA_020426865.1 Planctomycetales bacterium | reverse complement strand
TCCTGACAGACAACATGCGTCACCTTGTTGCCGGTGGTCTCTAAATGCGTCACCATGTGCCCAAGGTTGATGGTCAGGTTTTCTCGTCCCGTCCGTCCTGGATACGACAACGACGAAAGGAGCAGGTCGGCGGTCGAATAGACGCCGGTGGAATTCTCAACGATATCTCCGAGACCGCCTGCCGCATCGACAAAGGGTTGATGGAGCGAACGCGGCGTATCTTCCACGCTCCAGGCATCAAGGTCGGTCCTTAGTTTGGTGACGACTTGATCCTGAAACGGCCCCAGTCGCAAGCGTTTGCGCAGAAGCTGCTCGGCCGCCGCATAACCACCATCGACGGGTGCAAGAAAGTCGCGTATTTCGTCGGGCCAAAATTGCAATTCCCAGCCATGCATGCGCGGAATGATCCCCGACCAGTAAACGGATCGACCACCCAAGTTAAAATGCACGCCGGGCAAAAAATCAGAGCCGGATTCGTTGGTAAAATGCCCCAGCGCGTGATGGGTTGCCAACCGAGTCCAGTCGCCGGGCAGGCTTGTCATGTGCGTCGGCAACCGCAGTCCGCCCGCCTCAAGAACCAACGTCTTGACTCCCGCATCGGAAAGCGCGTCGGCCAGCGTCCCACCTCCCATTCCCGAACCGATGACGACGACGTCGTAGAGCGTATCGGTCGTGTTGCGTGGGACGGCTTCTTGTGTTGTCCGTGACCTTTCCAAAACGAAGTTGTCATATCCGTGATGGAACCGAGACACGACATGTGGAAAAGCAACCTGCGACTCGAAGAATTCGTGATCGGCGTTGGTAGCGACCGTCAGATCAGGCCCGCTCATCCACTGATCGCCATCGAGCAAAAACTTAAACGTCATCGTCGGGGGAAGGCTGGGAGTCTCGAAGAAAAATTCCCAAGCACCTCCACGATAAATCCCAAAGGTATCCGAGGACCAACCATCGACAGCACTGCGGACCGTAACGACATGATTCGGCGCAAACTGATTCGTCACGAACCGAATCTTTCGCAGCGGCGCGGGGGTCGCCAACAGAGCCGACGCCGCCAATCGACCAAGTTCCTCCGCTGGCCTTTCGCCAATAAACTCGCGTCCGCTGCCGCTGTGATAGTTCAGTTCATTCATTGGTTTGAACCTCTTGGCTTAGGTCTACTGCGAACATGTCTTGTTTTGATCGTCGCGTAGACAAAGTCGCTCATGGAAACAACTCAGGCATCGAGAGTTCTTCGCCTTTTTCATTGGTAGTCTTTTCTTAGAATTGGGCTTGAGTATCATTCGCTTACAAATCGAAAACATGGCCCGTAGTTACCCGCTCCGTCGGGGCGAGGACGCTGGATGAGCTGGTTCGCGGTACTCTTCATGGCGAACATTTGCCCAACGGCATCGCCCAACAGACTGTCATCGCCGTGTTGCCATGCCGACTCCAAAAGTCTCAGCATCTCTGAATACTGTTGATCAAACATTTGAATGAGATTCCAGATTTCAATATTCGGTACATCCTCTTGCATATATCCTCCTTCGGGAATGTCGGCCATGTCCCAAGTTGCCGGCAAAGGCGTCGCGTCACCTGTATATCCCCAACTGTTCGTCACGGCGTCTCTCACGAATCGTCGTTCATGATGGATCTCGCCGAACCGATAGTGATGAGCAAGGTCGCCGGGCTTTTCTTCCGGTGATAGATTCGACCCCTCGCCCTGCAGATTGATCAATCCTATTGCCTGTTCGACTTGGTCAAGCGACTCGACCCGAAATAGTCCTAGTGCTCCGCTCAGCTGGCGAACAGTATTCAAAGGGGGGGTGAGCTGCTTAAACGTCGCCAAGATTGCTTCGTAAAACTCACCAATCGTTGGAAAGCTCTGCCCCGCAGCGATCGCAATCGGACCGCCCTGCGGATACTCGATATCCATGAATACTTTAGCTTGCTCCTTCGTCAGTTTCCTCAGTACAACTTCCTTCAACGTCGGTCGAATGCCGCCCGGCAAAGGCCCAGGATACGTGGGAACCACGACGGCTTCCGCCAGCCTCGGTGAGCCCTCGATCGCAACCAAAAGATTGCAAGCCAGACCGAAATGCA
>JAGQPD010001333.1 GCA_020426865.1 Planctomycetales bacterium | reverse complement strand
TTCTCGGATCGGTCGGCCCCCCAAGGACAGGTTGCGTGCTGAGCCCCCCCTCCCACACTACGGCAAGTACCAACCACAGCACGCCACAGCGCGAGCTTTTCTGATTGTCGCGGTTTTGTGTCGCACAAGGCGACGAAACGCCGCAATGCATTATTTTTCCTTATCGGCTGGGGCGTACGATTCGGCCCATGTCTTCAAATACTCTTGCGCATGCGGCGTCCCGTAGTTTTCCAGCCGCCCGGCATCGATGATTCGCCGCGCCACCGTACCCACGCGTTCAGCAAAGGCCGGATTCTCCTTGGCAAACTCTTCCACTGCTTTGGCCGCGTCGTCCACCTGCTCCTCGGTTGCCGTACGGCGAATTACCGGTGCAAGCTTGGCACGAAACGTATCGTCGTCGACTCCGCCAGCCATTGCCATCTGGGCAGGTACAACGTCCTCAAGCTTGGGCGGATCGCCATTGCCGACGGCTTCGGCAATCGCAGTGGCGATCTTGAGGGCATCCACCTGCAAACTTGGTTGCACCAACGCAAAATTCGCGGTTACCTTGCCCGACTTGCCAACCAAGGCCGTCAAGGCGACATTGCGATTCAACCCGTAGCTGCCGGGCCCCTCTGGACCATCCAGGGAAACCGCGACCTCAATATCTTTCGGCATCGCGTGCTGCGCTCGCTTCAACTGCTGCTCCAGCAACGTGATATCCTGCGACAGAAATACAATCGTCGTGCGAATGCCCGGCTCCTTTTGACGTTGAGCATATTGGCAGACGCCACGAGTCAGTCCGATAACCGGTCGAGTCAACTCGGGAACGAACAGTATCAACGTCGCGTCAGCTTCGTTTTCTTGAGCGACTTTGACCATTTCTCCCGCCGGCCCGCCGCCGAACACCCGCCGAGCCTCAAAGGGGGGAAGCGGTTCACCGATTTGTGGCCCAGAGAACACTTCGATCGATGACTCTGCGTTTTCTTCGGTCTGTGCAAAGCCGGAACGGTGCGATAGCACGAGCGATACGAGGACGGCCATCGCAATAGCCGGCCGTGACGACACAATGGCGAACGACGTTAAGGACATGGATCGACCTCGGCGAATTCGGGTAGTTGTATTTCCCAAATCGTATCATACCATAAACGCTACTCTTCCAGTTCAACTCCGAAGACAAAGCGAAGTATCGCGGGGAATGCCCGACAATGGAACAACGAGGCCATCTGGTCAACGGTGGAAAGCGAACGTGGCTGATGATTTTGCTGCAAATCGCGGCAGTAGTCCTGGCGATCCCAGGGGTTTTGTTTCCCGATGTGTTGATCCTATTGATTATCGCCGCAGTCATTTTCTTGGGCGTGGAAATCAAGGCGTTTGTTGACTACCGACGCCGCACCTACCTGTTGGATACGGGCGATGGCTTCAACGTCACCGACCGACGTGGCAGTCGTGGCTACTACGATGAAGACGTCAACGGGTTCGCCTGGCTCATCGATCGAGATTTTAGCAATCCATCCAAGATCTCGGTAATCCGCAAAGG
>JAGQPD010001332.1 GCA_020426865.1 Planctomycetales bacterium | reverse complement strand
ACCTATGACGGTACGTTGACGCTGGCGGACGGCGTGGGCGGTGACAACGAAAACTACACCGTTTTTCGCGGTTTGACTTCCCCGAGCTTTTCGATCGAAATGGATTCGAGTGTGGGTCGCGGAGCGGTCAACGGGATGCAAATCGTATCGGTACCGGAGCCAGCGGCGGCTTTGATCCTGTTAGTGTTGATGCCGGTGATTGCGTCGTGCCGTCGGTCGTAAACCCCTTTTTCCCAAGAACCTCCCCGCTTCGGCTTTGGGTTTAGGGAAAGCCACGATGGTGTCTTCTCACTCGAGCCGATTGGCCATTCGCATCACCTGCCTCACACGCAATAACGTATTCACGGAATCGATATGAATTGTTGCCTAGCGTTGTTCACACGCGGCCTTCGGCGGAACGGGGTGGCGTTGTGTGCGGTGATGCTTTCTGCCGCGATAAGTGTCGGATGGACAGACGGTTGCGTGGCGCAACAGCCGAACGTTGTGCTATTCCTTGTTGATGATATGGGGTGGCAGGACACGTCGGTTCCATTTCATACGGAACGGACCGTTTGGAATGACATTTACAACACGCCGAACATGCAGCGGCTGGCAGCGCAGGGGATGCGTTTTTCCAGCGCCTACGCGGCCAGTCCGGTGTGCAGTCCCACTCGGACCAGCATCATGACCGGGCTGAATCCGGCCCGGTCGCGAATTACGGACTGGATCGGCCATGGCATCTCGCAGAATTCTCTCGTACGTTCACCCGCTTGGCGGGCGACGGGCATTCAGCCGCGTGACGGCATCACCACATTGCCCACGATCCTGCGAGGAGAAGGTTACCGTACGGTTCACGTAGGCAAGGCTCATTTTGGTGCCAGTGGCACGGCGGGGGCGAACCCAACAAATATCGGTTTCGATATCAATCGCGGTGGCAGCCATATCGGCAGCCCCAACGGTAGCGGAACGGCTGGTGCCTATTTCGGTCCTTTTTCCGCGTCGACGATGCCCAACCTTGGCGCGTACGGTCAAGGGGATTACCTCACCGACGCACTTACCAACGAAGCGATTACGATCATCGATCAAGCCGTTGCCGACGGCGTTCCGTTCTTTCTCAACCTCGCACACTACGCGGTACATTCGCCGATTAACGGGCAAGGCGATACCGATTTCGTCGGCAATTACCAGGCCGCCGGTCGCCCCAATCCCGAGGATGACTACGCGGCCATGTTGGCCTCGATGGACACCAGCCTGGGTGCGGTGCTCGATAACCTTGAACAGGAGGGCGTGGCCGATAAAACGATTGTCATTTTCATGTCGGACAATGGCGGGCTATCACG
Organism: Planctomycetales bacterium; assembly: GCA_020426865.1. GTDB lineage: Bacteria > Planctomycetota > Planctomycetia > Pirellulales > Pirellulaceae > JAGQPD01. The sequence goes on along the minus strand of JAGQPD010001332.1, from coordinate 578 downwards.
ACTGGCCCGGTTCAACGGTGGGACGCGGACCGTCCAAACGTTGGACGGGCAAGCCGTCGAGATCAATTACTTGGTTGACAACCACAATCGTCCCATCCGCAGCGGCAAGGGGTCGGCGTATGAGGGGGGCGTGCGCGTTCCGATGATCGTCGCGTGGGCCGGCCAGGAGCCCGGCGCTGCGCCATTGCACGCGGATCTGCCGATCGCCGTCAATGCGGTTTCCGATGTCCCCGTGATTAGCGATGATCTGTTTACAACGATCCTATCGATGGCACATGTCGACGATCTGGAGCAATACACACATGAGAATGGCAATCGAATCATCGACGGAAATGATCTGACGCCTTTGTTAACTGGCCAGGCATTCACGCGCGAAGGACACCTCGTATTCCACTATCCTCATCAATGGACCGGCGACATCAATGTCACGGCAGGAGTGGAACCGTTCAGCGGCCTCCGCAGTGGTGACTATCGCTTAACGTATTTTTACGGCGACGGACTGGCCGATGGCATGGGAACCGATCCTCGTGTTGAAGTGTATGACCTGGTGCAAGACTTGGGCGAGTCGACCAACCTGC
>JAGQPD010001331.1 GCA_020426865.1 Planctomycetales bacterium | reverse complement strand
CCCGCAAAACACGGAAACCCGATCGGATTTCATCGTAAAGCGATCCGTTGGCTATCCCTGCAACACATCGCCCAACAAGTATTTTAGGCTTCTTTGTTGTCGCTGGTACTGTCACCGGCGGGAGCTTCGGGCACGGCGTCCGCAGCAGGAGCTTCGGTCGGGGCCGTTTCAATCACGGCGCCTTCGCTGATCGTCGATCCACCGTCAACGATCACGCCACCACAACCGCCACCTGGGCAACCCTGAACGACTTCGCCCGTCATGACCATTCCGCCGTCAGCATAAACAACCGAACCGCCGCAGCTGCTGCAGCCGGTGCTGACGATGGGCTCGCTATAGCTGACCGGGGCCGATGCTCCACAGCTGCTGCAGCCGGTGCTGACGACGGGAGCCGCATAGCTGACCGGAGCCGATACTCCACAGCTGCTGCAGCCGGTGCTTACGACCGGCGCCGAGCAAGTGCTGCATGACGATGCTGCCACAGCCGTGGCACAGGTCGCCTGAGCGCAAGTGCTGGTCTGGCAGCAACTGGTCGAGCACGAAGCCGTGCGACAGCGGCGGCGGAACAATTGCGCATCCGCGTCTTGAGCGACGATCAGTTCGGCTCCGACAAACGCTACGAGCCCAACGATACCCAACAAGAATTGTTTCATCCGACTTCTCCCTCTCCAAAATAATATCTTTGTGTTGCCCATGGCGGGCAGTTCTCCAAGGACGTGCCCCCAGTCGTAAACTCATTCGGGCACTTGCCAACTCCCTGGAAACATAAACGTCCCACGTTGTTTGTCAATAAGGTACAACGATCGCGCAGACTTTACCGCCACACACTCGGCCGACACTCAGTGTCAAGCAGAAACAACCGCATTAAGTCTTTTTTTTCTTCTGTCGGCAAATTGGCTTTCTATTACTGCGTGTGTAGGACATAATCGAGTCGGATGCGGGTGTGGGCTGGCGAGGCATCGGGCGGAGTGGGGGGCATGTTGAGCGGGGACTTCAGGGACTAGTCACAAAAAAGCTTTTTAATATTTCCCTTTTGCTCGATAAGGGAGAGGGGGAAGACGAGGGGAGTATGCCGAACAGTGTCGAGAGAGTTGCGCGGGTGATGGCGGGAATTCCAAGTTCAAATGCATCGCTGTACCGCGAGATACGATTCTTGGTGGGGGATCCGGCGGCGATGGTGGAGTTGCCGATAGGAGGAGGCACCCAGCGGATGCTAATACTGCGGGACATTGAGATGGGGCGAGCGGCGCGGCATGCGCGGGTGGATCGCGTCCATTGTCCGGTGGACTTCACACCGAGTGACGGATTGTCGGGAGACCGTGAAACGGCGACAGCCCAAGCGGTTGCGGAATGCTTGCGACGCAACGATGTTACTCACGTTGTTGCCGATCGTTCCTTGCCGCTGATCTATGTCCATCAATTGCAGCAGGCTGGCATTTGGGTGGAGTGCGATCCGGAGTGGGGAGTGTTGGAAAGGCGGAGCAAGGATGCACAGGAGATTGTATGGTTGCGCGAGGCGCAGGCGACAACCGAAGGGGCGATCGAAATGGCGTGCCGGATGGTCGCTCGGTCAACTGCTGCGGCCGACGGCAGTTTACAATACGACGGGGCGCCGCTCACGTCGGAGCGAATTCGAGCGGCGGTCAGTGTTTGGTTATTGGAGCGCGGGTACACGAATTCGCCGTCGATCATTGCGGGCGGTCCCGAAGGGGCGGACTGTCACAACTTGGGGCAGGGGACGTTGCGAACCGGAACACCGGTAATCATCGACATCTTTCCACGTTGCGATGCAACTCGCTACCACGGCGACTGCACTCGGACAGTGGTTCATGGTGACGTCCCCGACGAGGTTCTTCAAATGCATGCAGCAGTGGTAGCCGCCAAGCAGATGGCAACACGAGCGTGTCGCGCGGGGGCGACGGGGGAGCATGTTCACGAGGCGACGGCAGCGGAGATGACGAGTCGCGGCTATCACATGGGACGTCCACCGGGCGACGCGTCGAAGGACTATTGCGGCATGCCGCATGGGACTGGGCATGGAATTGGGTTAGACGTCCATGAACCGCCGTTATTGGACCGGAGTGGACCGGTGTTGGTGGTAGGGGATGCGTTGACGATCGAACCGGGATTGTATTGCGATGCAATTGGGGGTGTACGTGTGGAGGACATGGTGATTGTCACTGCCGACGGCTGCACGAATTTGAATCAACTTCCAGAAGGATTGGATTGGACCTAGGTCGCCCCTACGGACCGACTTCGGATGGCAGCGACGGCGTCTGAGCGGGTTGGGGCGTGATTATTGCGGCAGAGCGGCCACTTTTCTCGGCTTGCGGTGGGGCCCGTTCGCGGCGGGTTAATTTTTTGGTTACCGCTTGAGGAAATACCTGCCAACGTGCTACGCTGGGGAGATTTTACCCACGGCGTATTATTGTATGCGCTGATGGCATCGAGCTGGAAAACCTACCGGAGAAGACTGTACCCGTGCCGCGACGAGACGACATTAAACGCATTTTGTTGATCGGATCGGGTCCGATTGTCATTGGCCAAGCCTGTGAATTTGACTATTCCGGA
>JAGQPD010001330.1 GCA_020426865.1 Planctomycetales bacterium | reverse complement strand
TCCCTGATAGGTCACAACCACCGATTGGTGAATGCCAGCAGAAAATACGATCCGCTCGTCCACACCATCTAGACCACCAGCCTGAATAACATCGCGAGTTGGGTCGTAAATGACAGGCGAGATCGTAATCGTATGTGTTGCCAGCGCACTGCCGCCATCCTTGTCCGTCACTTCAACAACCACATCGTAAGTGCCAAATGCTTCAAACGCATGCGTTAGTGTTACGCCAGACATCGGCCCCATATCATCGTCAGACGTCGGGTCGCTACCGTCGCCCCAAGAGAGAACTCGGTAGCGGAACATGCTGCCATCATCCATATCGGACGGATCATCTGCGGCGACTTGGAACATGACGGGATTGTTGGGCACGGTTTCCGCCGGGCCAGCGATCGATGTGGCTGGTGCCGAGTTGGACAACGAGATCGACGTCGTCGCCGTATCACTTCCCGGCATGGCAATTGCATCATCGTTAACTTGTACCGCCACAACAAAACTACTGGGGACCGGCAAACCATCGTCGATGCCCAACGCTTGCAGTTGCGACCAGGTTAAGTTTAGCGTACTGTTCGTCGTGGGGGCGAGTGCATTCCCGTTGACAGTCCACGTGTAGGTCAGGAAATCGCCTAGATCAACGTCCGTTGTTGCAGATGCGTCCAACGTAATGCCGTCACCTTCGCTAATCATGTAAGGCCCACCAGCATCCGCGACTGGCTGATCGTTCACGCCCGTGACAGTAATGGTCAGCGTCGCCGACGAGGTAGCTCCTTGGTCATCGGACATCGTGTAGCCAACCGTTACCGTCGCGGTGGCACCTTCACGCAGCTCATCAAAATCGGTAGCCGGGTCGAAGTCGATCTGGCCAGCGTTGATAACGACCGAACCGGCGACTAAGGATGCGCCGGTGGTTAGGCCCGCAACGACAATCGAATCGATCGAATCGAGTGAGAAGTTAGCGGGGCTGTCGTCGCCGTCCACATCCGTGTCGTTCGCCAGCACGTCAACGGTCAGTGGAGTGTTCTCGCTGGTGCCGAACATGTCGTCAACAGCGATCGGTGCGTCGTTCAAACCATTAACCGTAATTACCAACTGTCCGGTATCGGTCGCGCCTAAGTCATCGGACATGGTGTAATCGATCGTCACCGTCGCGACATCCAGATCATCCAGCTCGTCGAAATCAGTTCCCGGCGTAAACTGAATCTGATTGCCCACAATCGATACCGTGCCGGTAACGAGCGTGGGGTCGATGCTGAGCCCGGATACGACAACCGAGTCGATCGAATCCAGCGAGAAGTTGGCAGGGCCATCATCCGTGTCGACATCGGTATCGTTCGCCAAGACATCAACTGTGATCCCAGTGTTTTCGGTGGTTGAGTCGCTGTCGTCCACAGCAACAGGAGCATCGTTGATTCCGGAAACCGTGATGCTGACCGTCGCGTCGTCAGCCTGAAGAATCCCGGTAACGTCCTCGAATTTATCTGCGACCAACACGGCATCAATAATTCCACCGGGATCGCCATTCGCACCGCCATTGCTGTAGGAAACCACGGCAACACGGTGGATGGTGTCAGCGAAGTCATTCGCGCTATTGGTATACGTCGGCACGCCGGGATCCGGATTCGCCACGAGATCTGGATTGATCCATACATTGATAGTGTCCGCTCCGACGCCCACGATCATCTGACCCAAGACCAAGGTTGTTTGGCCCGAGATATTGCCGATCGGCGTGAGCACGTTTCCGCTGCCGGAATTGACCACAAGGTCTGTATTTGTGAAAAACACTTCAGGCGATTCGGGCGA
>JAGQPD010001329.1 GCA_020426865.1 Planctomycetales bacterium | reverse complement strand
TTGGAAAGAAGTTTTCGAGCCACTCGCTGAATTCGTTCTGCGTCAAAACGCGTCGCATCAGATCCGCTTCGTTGAGGCTAGTGGAGAAAAAATCCTCGCCCGATGGTTCGAAACTGCTGATGTAATTCTTGTCGCTTCCGTAGAAGTCGCGAGCTTTCTGGCAAATCGCTTGCTCCAAAGCCACGTTGCCCACAATTCTGGCATAGTCGAGGATCTGTCCAAGGGCAAAACCAGTGTCCGGATGTACGCCCGTGCGAATCGGCCAAGTCAGACGGGGTAAGTAGCCTCGAGTCAACTCGACGAGCACGCTTTCCAGTGGCCGAATGTTGTCACGCCACTGCCGGCCGTCCGGATCGTCCCAGGTGTGGAGTTCTGCCACCAGTCGCAACGCCCACGCCCATCCATACATCCGTTCGAAGCTCTTGTTGTCTTTCGGCAGGAAGTAATCCGCTTCCACCTGCAAATTCGCTTGTGTCAGGTGCTCGGCGAGACGCTTGCGAGCCACCTCGGCCACGGGCAACTCGGGATACTCCTTCATGAGACGCACCAAGACCCAGTGCCCATGAACCGAACTGTGCCAGTCGAAACAGCCAAAAAACGCCGGATGCATCTGCTGGGGTGATTGGACCGATTCCGGCCCGATCATCACGTTGGAGGGTTTGTTTGGATACTCGCGATCGATGCCATTGAGCACTAACTGCATCAGCGCGGCGACTTGGTCGTCCGATAGCCGGCTGCCAACCGATGGGAGCTCGATCGCGGAATCGTCGGAGCCGGCGGTGATCGGTGCGACCTCCTCTGCTCGAGTTGCCGACGTATTGCTCAATCCGCTGCCGAAGGCAACGACGGCTCCACAGCTGACGATGCCGCTCAATAGTGTGAAATGTACACGAAGCTTAGTGTGTGTTGTACATTTAGTCATGGTTTCTCGTTTGTAGTGTGGTATCCCGCGGCGGTGCGGTCGAGTTGCGATTGGTCGCGCGAACCGCAATGATTACAATCTCTGGAACAAAACACAAATTGGTCCGGGGACGTTGATGGTGTTCCGCGTGAACGTCAACCGGCCGCTATCCGGATCGATGGCGAAGACCGATACCGTATTGGATTCTGCGCCGGCGGCCAACAGCCAGCGGCCAGTGTGATCGATGGCGAAATTGCGAGGCCAGCTGCCGCGGATCGGTTCGTTTTCGATCAACTTCAGCCGCCCGTCGCTGGGGTCGATCGCCATGACCGCAATAGTGTCGTGGCCACGCAAGCCGGCGTACAAGAATCGCCCGCTGGGATGCATCCGAATTTCGGACATGCTGGTGAAGTCTTCCTTGCGTTGCGCCAACGGAAGGGCGTCGACCGTTTCGATTGCCTCCAGTTTGGCAGTTGCCAGATCCCAGCGAAATCCCGTGACCGTCAACAGCAACTCGTTCGAGGTGTAGCACCAGCGACCGTTGGGATGGAATGCCAAATGCCGGGGGCCGGAACCCGGGGGAAGTACGCCTGCTCCCACGGCGTTAAGCAACTGCCGCGACGCATCTCGCTGATAGATCATGACGCGGTCGGTTCCCAAGTCCGGCACCATTGCGAATTGGCCCGTTGGGTCTGTAGCGATCCAGTGGGGATGTGCTTCCTGTTGACGATTTGGATGGACACTGCTGCCTTTATGGGGGACCGTCTGCGATAACCTCAGGATCGCTCCGTTTTCCGCCAGCGGCAAGACGCCAATCGCACTCCCCGCATAACAAGCGACCAACAGGGACGCACTGTCTGGAGTTACGGAAAGATGGCAGGGCCCGACGGCGCCGGTTGAGTGCGTATTGATCGGCGTTAACGCTCCCGTGTCTGGTTGAATGGCAAATGCCGCTACCCCCCCTGGTGCGTCGGGGATTTGACACACGGAATAGAGTCGTGTCCCTTGCGGGTTCATCGCCAGAAAACCGGGGGCGGCGATTCTTGCGGCCAGTTGCGGCGCGGTCAATGTGCCATGCTGCACGTCAAATCGCGCGACGTAGATCCCCTCCGACTGCTCCCCCCGCGTTCCGAACCATACGTGCAACTGCTGACCGAAGACTTGACCGGGGGTTACATACGTCGGTATTGACATTGACATTAAGACCACGCCGCTGAGTATCAACCGAATATCCATCGCAACGAACCTGATTAAGTGCATGCTTTCTCGACCACGTCGCCCACCATCGTATCGAGCAGGTCGCCGTGCGGCAAGTTTTGCCGAAAGCATGGGGCAAATAGTTGCCGTTGGCGGCATTGGCCTTTCTCATTTTCATTTGTCAAGCCTACAATGTTGTCTATGGAATCCGCAGCTGCTGCCCAACAAACGCGTAACGCCCAAACGCGTCACGCCCGCGATGAATACGGACCGCATCGCCAATTGGTGATGAAAGTGATATCGCATGCTCAACGTCATGACGTTCAGCATCTCGGTACTCAACCACAGATGCGAGGAGGCAATAGATTGCAAAGCCTTTGCCTGCTTGGCGTAGGTAATGGAAATGACGTGGAGTTAAATGAATTAGTTACCTGGTTTGAACGGGTGGAACTCGTCGACATCGATGGGACTGCGATGCATTGGGCACGCGTGCAAGTTCCCGAAGGCCCCCGCAATCGTTTGCACATTCACCCGACGGACGTGTCAGGCATTTTTTCATGCCTCGGCCGGTCGGCCTATTCCGGGGACGCAGATCAACTCATTCGACGAGCTCACGACGCAGAGGTCACGTTGCCATTCCAACCGTGCGACGTAGTCGTGTCAAGTTGCATGTTAACGCAGCTGATCGACGCGGCGGTCGACGCCGTGGGGATCGATGCGCTGTTTCTTGATGACCTGGCCAGTGCCATTGTCGACCGACATCTGCGGCTGCTACTGGAGTTGACTGCGGATGAGGGGCGAGCCGTACTGATTACGGATTTCGTTTCTAGCGATACGTTCCCAGATCTGCCGGACTTGCCGCAGCACGAGTTGCGACGGGCTGTGGCCAGGCAGTTGGAGACCGGCAACTTTTTCGTGGGGATGCATCCCGGTACGCTCAAGAGGCGATGGCTCGCGTTGGCAGCTCATCGTCGCCCTATCAACAAGATCGAATTGCGCGGGCCGTGGCGATGGCAACTCGGTTCCAGGACGCTCGCCGTCGTAGCACTAACCGCTCAGCTTGCCGACATGCCGACGCCCAAGTAGCGGTCCGAAGCATTCGCACCTTGTTACAGCGTCGTGCAGGTGGGGAGGTGAGAGACTTGACCGGCGTCAGAGCTTTGAGCGAAACCTGGCAGAGAGGTTCTGTCGAGAGTTGTGGCCTGGGAGGACGGAGCAAAGCGGCGGATTATGTTGGTGATCGAATGAGTTTTACCAGCGGCCCACATGGACGCAGGGGAATACGTCATAACCCAAGCGGCAACAAAAACCAAAAGAAACTCAGAGACCAACCAGAAGGAGCAGCAACCCAGCATCATTGCCTTCTCATCTCGGCTGAGCGCGGAACGGTGCTGGCCGAGACCGTCTGTTGTGTAACGCAGCAGATGCTACTACGAGCGGCCGTTGAAAACGAAGTCGAGCCGCAGGACGCTGATCGCTGCGGCAAGCGCGGCCGACGCGATGTGGTTCGCAGCGGCCAGATACTAGCGGCCGGACGG
>JAGQPD010000053.1 GCA_020426865.1 Planctomycetales bacterium | reverse complement strand
GCGCAGAGACGTGTGGTTTTGAATGCGCGGACCAACAGATCAATTTCTGCGGTTTTGTTATCCTATGCGGTTGTATCGATAGCGGCGCGAAGTGGGTGGGGTGGTAATTGCTACGCGAACAACTGGCCAACCGCTTCGGCCTTGACCAATTCACGCGGCTGATTCAAATGATTCATCACGATCGTGTCGGGCTGGATGCCGAACGCGTGATAGATAGTCGCCAACAACTGTGTCGGGTGTACGGCGTCCTCCAGCGGTGCTGATGCGGTCTTGTCGGACTTGCCGTGGACATAGCCCCGTTTTATTCCCGCACCGGCAATGACCGCCGTGTAGCAATAGGGCCAATGGTCGCGGCCATCCGCCGAATTGCTATTGCCCGACGTACTCACGCCTCGCTGTGGACTGCGACCAAACTCGCCTACCGCAATCACCAGCGTCTCTTCCAGCATCCCTCGGTCATCGAGGTCGCTGATCAGGGCCGACAGTCCCCCGTCCAACATGGGCGCCGACTGGGTCTTCATTCGCTTCGACAAATCGACGTGATGGTCCCAGGAATGGTTATCGGAATTCGCCACCTTCGGCCAGACGACCTCGACCACTCGCGTCCCCGCTTCCACCAATCGCCGCGCCAGCAGGCAACTCTGCCCGAACGTATTCTGGCCGTATCGCTTTCGCATCGCCAGCGATTCTGCTTTCAGGTTAAACGCCTCGCGCGCTCGACCCGACACGACTAGATTCACCGCCTGATCGTAATATGCGTCAAGACTAAGATTCTCGACCGCCTTGTCGATTTCCGGCATGCCATCATTAATCGCATCACGCAGTCGTGCGCGTCGCTGCAATCGCATGGAAAACACTTCCCGGCTCAGCTTCAGGTCGTCAATCCGAATGCGATCCATCTTGTTCATGTCCATATCATCGCCATCGGGATACAGCGTGTAGGGATCGTACGCTTTGCCGAGAAAACCAGCAGTGCCTCCCTTGCCCACGACACCGCTTTCTTGCAGCGGACGAGGCAGCATGACGAAGGGTAGCATGGGGACATCCAACGGTCGCAGTCGAATCAGTTGCGAACCGAAATTGGGAAAATCCTTCGGATCGGGCGGCTCCAGTTGACCCGATGGGCTAACCTTATCTGTGGTGTAGCCGGTCATCATCTGGTAGATGGCAGCCGTGTGGTTGAACAGACCGTTGGGAGTGTAGCTCATCGACCGGATCATCGTAAAACGATCGTTGATCTGTGCCAATTTCGGCAGGTTCTCGGTGAACATCACGCCGGGAATCCGCGTTGAAATTGGTTGGAAGACGCTCTTCACATTGTCCGGCACATTTTCTTTGGGATCCCACAAGTCCAGATGACTCGGTCCACCCTGCAAGTAACAGAGAATCACACTCTTAGCCTTCCCCCAACCCGCCGGTCGACGTTGTGCCGGATTGGCGGAGGCGGATTGCAGGTGGAGCAAGGAACCAAGCGACAGCCCAAGAATGCCAGAACCACCAACGCGGAGGATATCGCGACGCGTCATGGGTAAGCGGTCGCACAAGTCGTTGCCGGGATGGCCTTTGATCGTTAGCATCTTTGCCTCATCGATTAAAGAGGAATGCGGGACTGTTCAACAACGCCCACGCCAGATCCTGAGCTGCCGTGAGTCGTCGGACCTGTATCTGTTCGGTACTGACTTTCAAATCTGCTTCCAGTTGAGACAGTAACGCGTCGTCTGGCAGCGGTTGGCTGGCATATTCGAGCGATTCTTTTCGAGAGATTACACCGGGATCTTCCGGGAGCGGTTGTTGAGCGGCAGCCAATGCGGCTTGCTTTTCCTTCATTTTGGCATCGTCGCGGAATCGATAGTCTTCCAACAACTTCTGTTGAGCCGCGCTGCGACGTGCCGATGCCGTCGCCAACGCCGCTCGTAACGGTTCGGCCACGCCCAGTTTATCGGGTCGCGAGCCCAGCATCACCGATACCCGAAATTTTCCCAAACGATGCTCCCCCGCATTGTGCTGCTGATGCAGCTTGACTTCCAAAAGCGTACCGCCCGCAAAACCGACGCGATATTTGGTCGAAAAAACCGCCCAGTGCAACGTCCCACCCTGTGGACTGACCGCCCACCCCCCTTGGTCATCGGTCTTTCCGTCAATCGCATTTTGCACGGGGTAACCATCTTGAGCGAAATCGGCCAGCGGATTTTCCAGCCCGACCGGCAGCCATTGATCAGGTGCCTCGACCGGCGCCGCACGCAATTGCAGCTCGGTAACCACGAAATTTCCGTTGCCGGCCAGGCCAGGTCCTTGTGACGGAAGAATGTCGTCGGTCAGGGCCTCCAATCGAATCGCCGCGATGTCCTGCAATCGCGTCCGAAACGTTAGCGTGTAAACCCCCTTGTCCTTGTTTCCGCTCGCAATGATCGATCGATCTTCCTGCCAGGTAAGCTGAGCCTGATTCGTCGATTCCAACGTTCTGGGGGCCAACGGGATCCATTCCTGATCAGCCGCTAAGCTCGATTCCCACTCGGACTGGTGCTTTTTCAACTCTTCACGATAGGTGTCCAATTCGCGCTCGGCCGCCGCAATCCGTGCCGCCCGCTGTTCCTCGTCCTCCGCTCGACGCTCCGCGATCGACGCCTGATAGGTCGCCAAATCCTCCTTGGCCTCCGCGATCGATCGCTCACGTTCGGCCTCTTGCTGAGGTCGGAGCGTCTCCATTTCCTTCCGCCGTTGCTCGACCTGGGCTGTCAATGCTGCCTGATCTGTGTCAATTGCGGCCATTGCATCCAAGGCCGCGCGGATTTCAGAGTCCTGTGCATGGCGGCCGAGAATCCGCAAGAACATTTCATCAATCAAGCGGCGATCGTCTGAGATCTCGCCGACCAACCGAGCAATCTCGTTTTCCGGATCCGCGATCACGCGTGATACGGTCGGGCCACTGACCATCGTCATCACTGGTCCCAGCTGCAACCCCTCGGAGCGCTCGCATTCGCATGCACTTTCGCGCGCCGGGCGCCCCAAACTCGACAAGAATCCACTCGGCAGATGGGCCGTTGCGTCCGGCAACGATGCGACTCGTGTCCCCGCTGGAACGTCCTTCAACTGCGATTTGGAGCCCGTCACGAAATGCAATGTGTCGTATAACGACTCGGCGGGAAGGCGTCGAGCGGTCGCGTGGGAAAAATTGCTGGCATCGTCCTCGTTCCAACGATTCGTCCGAATCGATAGCTGGTAAACCCGCGATTTGCAGATCAACCGCTGTAGATGCCGCACATCAAATCCACTGCTGATGAATTCGTCGGCCAGGTAGTCGAGCAACTCAGGATTCGTCGGAGGGTTACCGGCTCGTATGTCGTCCAGCGGTTCGATCAACCCGACCCCCAACAGATAGCCCCACATCCGGTTGGCGTAGGACCGAGCGAAATATGGATTGTCCGGCGCCGTCATCCACGCCGCCAATTGCTCGCGGCGGCTGACGGGAGCACCGTCGCCCCCTGCCGGCACCGTGTACTCGCAGTCGAACGGAAACGTTGGCTCAACGGTTTCGCCGGTTCGTTCGTGAGTCATCGTCCCCGACGTGTTGTCCTTGACGAATTCGAACAACGGTTGTGCCTGCTCGACAGCTGTCCCGCCAACTTTTCGATCGCCACTGGCTGGATCGGCCGATAGCTCGAACTGAGCGAAATACGCGGCGGTCTGATAATACTGATCTTGCGTCCAACGTTCGAACGGATGGTCATGGCACTTGTTGCAATTGAACCGTACGCCAAGAAACAGATGCGTTGTATTCTCCAATGCCAGGTCAGGGGCACGGAGGATCTTCCAATAGGCAGCCGCGGGGTTTTCGTTATTGGAGCCGGTCGCAGTGACGATGGTCTGCACAAACTGATTGTACGGGACATTGTCCTGTACCTGTTGCCGAATCCATGCGTGAAATTTGTTGGCCCCTTCGGTACCCAGGAACTTGCGATTAACCTGCAGCAAGTCCGACCACTTATTGGACCAGTGATCGATATAGTTTTCGCTCCCCACGAGCTCATCAATCAGTGCGTCGCGTTTCGTGCGAGAATCTCGCTGGTCTTCGTCCACGAATTTGCGAACGTCATCGGCAGAGGGGGGCAATCCGGTCAGGTCCAGGTAGACTCGCCGCATGAACTCCGCGTCGGTACACAATTCGGAAGGCAGGATCTTCATCCGCTGCCATTTGTCCGCTACGAGCTGATCGACGCGTCCGTAGCATTCGGGCGCTGTCCAGACGAACTCCTCACGCGGGCCCATGACGGTTAACGTCGTAGCGGCATACGCACCCTCGTAGCGGGCGAGGATTGCCGATTCGCCACGCCGAACTGCCGTGATCAACCCCCAGCGGTCCGCCGTCGCGACCTCACCATTGCCGCTGTCGACAAATGACATTTCGGTGACATCGCGAGTGCTACCGTCAGAATAATTCGCCACGACACGCATCTGCTGGCGATCGCCGATCGCTTGAATCGTCGGATTCTGCGGTGATAACGCAATCGACGTGACCCGCGGCGAACGGAGATCCAACCGAGCTCCGTCGGCGACCCACGCCTCCAGCAGTTGACCATGTCGATCGGCTCTCGTCAAAACTTGCCCACCAACGTGCGGCACCTCACCCAACGGCTTCAATAGAAACAAACTGTCCTTTGGCGACGCAACGGTGACTCGCCGAGCCCCGAGGTCATCGGTCAAGGCTCGCACATCGAACAACGCATCGTAGCCACGCAGCGACAGTTTAAAGCCGTTCTTCCCTTTGGCCGAACCATGACACGTTCCGGTGTTGCAGCCCAATCGCGACAACGTGGGGGCCACGTCAACGATGAAGTCGGCATGGCGCGACGAGTCCAGATCACCGACCGTGACCGGCACCGTCACACTGTGCCGCCCGCCGACTTCGATCCGCAACTCCCCCGACCCCTGCGACAACGGCCACACCATTGCCCGTTCGTTCGCCTCGACGATCGGTGTGGTACAGGTGATCGTGACGTCGCGAGTCACATCGCGAGTGTCGCCGGTCGCCAAGGTGGCGGTTACGACCAACTGCGTTGATTGCCACGGACTGTCCAGGACGATTTCCCGCGGGATACATGAAAGTGACGTGATGGCGTCTGGTTGTGGCGGAGGCACTGGTTCCAACGTTGGCAACGGAATCGCTTGGAACGCAAGTGAACTGGCTGTCGCGACGCCAACGTTATCGATTTCAAACGGACAGAATTTTCGTACCAGTTCGCCTCGGTTGGTATCGTAAATCCGAACCTGGCCGTCGGTTCCCGCCGCAGCAAATGTCGTAGGATCGGCGAAGCAGACGGCGTAGATCCCCGCATCCGCTACTTCGATCCTCGACAGTTCACGAACTCCTTGCTGATGGTATTGTTCGAGTTTGGTTCGCTCCTCACCACTGCGACTGGTGACGACCTTTTCCATAATCTGTTTGATGTCGTCCGGAAGGTCGGTCGAGAAATCGTAGGCATATGTGCAAATCTCGCCCGTTCCGTCCCAGCTGCTGGCTGCGACAATCCGCTGTCCGTCGGCCGATATGTCGACAGCCTGCACGCGACCTTTCAGACCCGGGAAGAACCGGATCAGATTCGCATCGTCACCGATTACCCGTTTGGTCAGCCGATGCATGCGATATAGCTTCGGGATGCCGTCGGCACCGCCGACCACGATCTCGTCCCGCTCGGGATGCCGCGCGACTGATGCCAGGCCACCTTTGAGTACACCTGGTGTGATCGATGTCACATTGTCGACGAATCGCTCCGTGGCCACCTCCGTTAACTTGCACGTCATGTCCCGAGCGACGGACACCAAATGCGTTCCATCCGCCGAAAATACCGTGTCGCGAATCCAGTCCTCGTGGGCTCCTTGATAGAGGATCGCTTCACCCGTCTCCGCATCAAACGCACGTAGTGAATTGTCCGCACACCCCACTGCCACGCGACTGCCGTCCGGAGACCAGCTCCCGCCAAAGAGCGTGTCGTTTGTTAGTGTCAGTGAAAGCGACAGCTGTGCGTCGCTGGTGTTCCAGATCTGCAGTTCGCCTCGCTCGCCCGGGCGACCACCCGTGACCAGCAGCCGCTGCCCATTGGGCGAAAATCGGACCGATTCAATCCGCGGTGATATCCCGATCAGCCGTCCTACTAGCCGATCTCCCCCTGCGGTCCAGTTCCCTTCGCCACCGAGCGACCACAATAACACTTCGTGAAATCCAGCGATAGCGAGCAATTTTCCATCAGGAGAAACATCCAGCGATGCGATCGCCGGTGCTGCGCTGTATCGCGGCGGATTGGCGGTATCGAATAATGCCGCGTCGGTGTCGCCTCCGTCGTTCGTCGCCCCCTCGGCGATCCACCTCGCAATCAACTCGCGGTCCGCCTTCGCCAAAGCCGGTTTTCCTTTCGGCATTTCCGCCTGGGCACCATTCGCCTCGCCACCATTCGCCTCGCCAACGTCTGGTTCCAGCATCTGACAGATCAAGCTGGCATCGCTATCACCCGGAACGATCGCGGCGCCACTATCGCCTCCGGCCAGGGTCTGGGCATGGCTGGTCATCACATAGTTGCCCCCCGCCCGTGCCGGCTGATGGCAGCCGACACAGTGGGCCCGAAGGATCGGACGTATCTGCTGGTGGTAACTGACCGCCTCCGCCGCCTCTAGGGATTCACCGCTCACGCTGCATGCCAGTACGCACGCAACCGTCGCGAGCCACCGACGGCCCCCGCCAACCGAACTCCACGCTCCTGACATCCGGCACACCCCCCACGAGGATTCATTGACGCGTAAGAAAAAACTGGCTCATTCCGAGCGGTTTCAATATACCCGTTCGTTGGACCAAAATCAAAAGGAGCGGTGCGCCAAAGTCCCACGGCTGTCCCCAACGTCCCACAGCCGTCCCAGCCGTATAGCGGGCCATCGGCCCGGAGGGCCGCCGACAACCCTTGCCGGTGGCGCAGCCACCGGTTTCAGCCAATTCC
>JAGQPD010001328.1 GCA_020426865.1 Planctomycetales bacterium | reverse complement strand
TCACATGTGAGGGTCTGGGACAGGCTACGCGTACTCGATTGAGAGCCACGAGTTTGTTTTCGCACGCAGACGTGATGCCGCGACCGTTGCATCGTTAGGATGACTACAAGAACCCCGACCCAGCCTGTCTCACCCTGGCCGCGAGACGACACGAGAGACCTTCCCTGCTGCTTGTGGAGTACGAGTACCGCTGCGCTGAGTACGAGTACGAGCGCGGATAGCCTAGCCAATGCCGTGAACGGTTACGGAAAATACTAGTACGGGTGGCAATATCCAAACGTCAAATACCCATTGTATCCGGTCTTGTCGAATTCCTCGACGACGGCCGGCCAATTTGTCGTGCCGTCCAACAGCGGCCGAAAAGGCCCACATGTTGATCGATTTCTTCATGTTGTACCGTCGCCGTTCCAAATGCGGCGTACGCCAACAACTGGCGGCGTTCCAGATTCGGTTTCCTGATTGCTTGACGGTTTCAATTGCGATTTAACACAGCTCGGTAAATACTGATCGTTCATCATCGCCATGACAGCCACCGTAGAACAGCCTGGGAGCGTCCTGGTGCCGCAACCAGTCGACAACCGCTCAAGAAAGCGAAGTCTTGCCTAAATCGCCAACATCATACGCACACCATTGGTGGTGTACGTTGTGTTACGGTGTGCGTTTACTTGGCGCAGAGCCGCAGAGGATGCCGAGTTTTTCTGCGGTCGCTATCGGACGCGGTGCTCCCTGCAGCTGTGCGTTGAACAAAGAAACACAAGATGGAAGCGGCATCACAGGAACTCCAAGCAAAGGGGTGGCCGGGTAGGCGCGAAATCACTCCGCCGATCCCAACGCAATGGCGTGCGACCCGATTTCTCGGGGAGGCGGGCAGCGTGGCCGCTTGGGAATCGACTGGGGCTATGTGCGACCATCCTTTGGCGGCTCGCAAGGTTATTTTCGCCTAATAACGTTGACGCCGATACTTGCCACGCACCATGAGAGGAATAGTCGGTGCGATTGACGCAAGTGCGAACGTTTCCAGGAGACCACAATCGTTCTTACCGAATTTTCTAGACAGGGTGGAGTGAACACGCAATGAAGAAGAGCCAATACCGGCAGCAGCGCAAGCAGTCGTTTGAATCCTTAGAATCCCGCCAGATGTTCAGCGTTACCACGATGGAGGTCGAACCAAACAATCGGCTTGGTCTGGCCACGGAGGTCGCGACGGACGCGACCGATGGGCAGGCCGAAGTGTTGGGTTCGGTCGACTCTAGCACCGACCGCGACTACTTCCGGTTCCTCGCGTCGGAGACAGGCCAGGTCAGCCTTTCCGTGAATTCGCCGAATGGTTTGATACCGCAAATCGAGATTAAGGACCGGCAAGGGGTCAAGCTCTTTGAGACCCAGCCGAAGGACGGGATTAACGGGGGGAGTTTTACAGTTACACCTGGAGAACGGTTGTCGATGCGGGTTCGTGGCGTCGGACGGACTACCGGCGACTATCGGGTTCTTCTGTCCCTTTCGGATACCGTACCTGGAGGCGGAAACAACTCTGGCGGAAGCGACGGCGTCCCCACCGACGGCGGTACATCGACGACGATAGTCAACGAAGTGGAGTCAAACGACCGAAAAGTGCGCGCCAACCGGTTTGCATTCCCAATCGGCAGCGGTTCCGCGGAGATCAACGGCGAGATCGCGGACCGCCGCGATCGTGACTACTACCGTTTTGTCGCCGATAAGTCAGGTTCGATTCATCTTTCAATCCAATCGCACGATGGCCTGGTTGGCAAGGTTGAAGTCGAGGCTGCAAATGGCGTCAAGGTTTTTGAAACCGAACCGAACGATGGGGTCAACGCCGGAAGATTCTCAGTGACGGAGGGGAGCGTCTATTTTCTCCGCGTCCGGGCACAGGGTAAAACCGCAGGTACGTACCAG
>JAGQPD010001327.1 GCA_020426865.1 Planctomycetales bacterium | reverse complement strand
GCCATCAATCCGTGTCGCTCGGAGAACGCTACCGTCTTGGGTCGTGGCAGTCCTTGAAGCACGGAAATGATGTTGCCTGTACGAAGGGAATGCCAGACGGCCGACTCGTCGCGGGAGGGCGTGTACGAAAACGCCCAACGTCCAGTATCGGAGATCTCCAGAAGTGCCGCCCCAGGGGGAAGATCAAATCGATTGTGGCCCGTCACGCCGCCACTTCGCGCGTCCACCGACACAATCATCGGCGACTTGCCGATCAGGATCTGGTCGGTCGACCACCACCGCAGGCATTCAGCGCGCACGTCGACTCGTTGGATCGATTCGCCCGTCTGTACGTCCCACAACTGGACCGCATCGGATTCGTAGTCGGTGCCGGTAACTATTTTTCGGGAGTCGGGCGAAAAATCCATCTCGACACCAACGCCCACGTGCCCGTCCAGCTGATGGAGCAGTTCGCCCGACGGAATCTGATAAACCCGCACAACCTGATCGTGCGTCCGTACGGCCAGCAGCTTTCCATCAGGACTATACCGCACGCGATACACGCCACCGTCGCGGTTTGTCAACGGCAATGTGGTTAGCCGCCGTTCAACCCCCTCCGGCAGCGACTCGGTCGACGACGCCGGTGTCTGCGCATCCGCAACCTTGACGGCGCCAAACGAAATCAGACAAACAGCCAACGGCAGCCAGTGCGACATCACTTCGGAAGACTCGTCGGGACCCGGGGAAGGATGGAACATAAAACGTCTGGACGGTGATCTGGACGGTGACTCATGTCTCAATGGTGACTCGCCCGCGACCTGCACGACCGCCAGCAAGATGCTATCATCGATTCGCGCTCGCTCTTCATTGTACCCGCTTGCGCGGGAAGTAAACGGATAAAAATCTCGCTCCAACAGGGCCGGTAAGATTTCGGACGGGGGCGACCCATTAATCCGAAACAATTTGTGCGAACAGGAAATATCGTATATTTTTCCAATATCGCCAAATATTGGGAACGAAAACGGTGGGGCAATCGTCTGTAGCGTTGTCGCTTTACCATGCCCGAATATTCGCGGCGCACGTGGAGCGGAGTCCTGTTGGGGATTGAGGCAGCAAGCCGGAAACAACATCTTATGTTTCACCGACGATTTCTCTTGTTCCTAAGTGTCCTGTTGATCGGGTTGACTGCGAAGGTGGTCTGGAGCCTGGTTGTGACCGGGTCGGCTCGGCCCCCTTGCCCAGATTGCATTACGCTTCCGGGGAAATCGCCCATCTGTCCGGTACCAACGTCGATCATCGAACGGGAGGGTGCCACGCTTGATGAAAACGTAGCTGGAGATGTGGCGGGCGATTTTGAACCCAATATTGAACCCAGTCTACAACCTACGCCTACGGCCACGCCGGATGACGATTCGGCGATGGTTGAACCGCTCATTCCACCGATCCAGCTGACGGGCTCATCCACGGGCGATGGTGTTGACGACGGCCCGACGTTCGATCACGACTGGCAGGCAGTATTCCATCCACATGGCAGTCAGACATGTGCATCGGGCTGCGCGACGAGTCGTCATCCGACGGCGGAGCTGGATGATTCACAGTTCTTGCAGTTGATGCAGCAATATGTCGAGCGGCCGCCGTATGCGGCCAGCCTCGCGCTCGATTCGCTCTTGTACTTCGGCCGTCAGACACGCCGCAAATTGCATGGGCCGTCATGGCGTTCAAAGTTTCCGCTCATCGATTCGCGACAGTTGGCATTCCTGGAGCGGGAGCTGGCCCGCGATCATGTACGACTTTCCATCCGCGTTGTTGACCAGCGGGGTGAGCGCCGCGCCTGGATCGACGATGTGTCTGTCCCATTGGATCGGCGACATGTGTTCGCGATGGAGACGAGCGACTTGCAGCCGCTGGTGACGAGTGGCACCGTCAAGCGAGTCGGGCTGGATTATCTCTGGACGCGATTGTGACTGGAGGGTGTCCACTTCGTGGCAGGGCCATGGTTCATGGTTCATCAAGCCG
>JAGQPD010001326.1 GCA_020426865.1 Planctomycetales bacterium | reverse complement strand
ATCCTGTTCGACGAGCCGCTCACCGGCCTGGACCCTCGGGGGATCCGCACGCTGAAACAGTCGATGCTTCAGCGGGCCCGCGACGGTGCGGCCGTCATCGTTAGCTCCCACCTACTGGCAATGGTCGAAGACATCTGTTCGCACGTCTTGATTCTCAAACTGGGTTCGCAAAAATTCTTTGGCCCCATCGATCAGCTCCGTTTGACGTTTGCGGACAAGTCTGACGGGGCAACGCTGGAAGACATTTTCTTCCGCGCCACCGAGGAGTCCGCGACGGCGGAGCATTCAATCGACGCAACGCCGATCGAATCGCCAGAACCGGTAACGATCTCATGAAACCGCTCATTCCCCTGTGCCTATTGCAACTGGTCGCCACGCACGCGACCGCCAAACTACGACGTTCGGCACGCGGGTTTTGTACGCCGCGGAAGCTGATTCTATCGACGCTGGCGATTCTGATGGCCGCCATTTGGCTTGGTAACGCCACACTGAGCGTTTTCTACCGCGAGTCAGCCAAGCCCGAGACACTCAGCTGCCTGATTCCGCTTTCGCTGCTCGCGTATGCGGTGTGGCATGTTTTGCGACTGGCATACAATCGTCCGGAAGAAGGCCTGGAATGGACACCGGCGGAACTGGAAGTACTGCATGGAGCTCCCCTTACTCGACGCGACTTGATCCTCTATCGCCTGACCATGGTCGCCATGGCTGGCATCTTCAAGGCCGGTTGCTTTGCGCTGCTCATGTTGCCAGATTTCCCCAATCTACTCCTAAGCTTTGCGGGGGCATTCCTGGCACTCATGTCCATGGACGTCTATCGGATGACCTTGGAAGTCTATGTCTGCGGGCTCACGCGGCGTACCTATCATCGGCTGCGCGCCGGAGCGTTAATAGCGATGTGCCTAGTTGCGGCGAGTGTCTGGACCAGTTCCGGTATTGTGGCCGAAGATGCTTCGTCGTCCCCGGTGGGCGTGGTCGGGAACATAGTGGCGGCCGCCGCACCGTGGCAGCAACATACCTGGATCGGCCGGACACTTGATTCGCCGTTTCGCGTCTTCTACATGCTCATGTCCGCTCCCGATCTTTCCGCGACAACATGGGTGGCATTCGCCATCAGCGTCATTATTCTCGTGGACCTGGTCCAGGTGCTATTGATCGTCGATCGCCGTACGGGGCAAAAAGTCCAACGTCGTCAGCGTGGCGACTATGATCGGTTGCGGGCCTCTCTTCCAACAAGGGCCGATGGGCACGGACCGAACGAAGGGCCCACGGTGACGCGCGCGATCCGACTGCCCCGGGTCCCCTGGTTTGCCGGCATCGGCCCGATCGTCTGGCGACAGTTGCTCGGCGCATGGCACTACTCTGGCAGCTTACTGGTGGCCTTGGCGGTGCCGACGGTGCTGGCCTGCGGCCCGTTGATCTTGGTGCAGGACCGAATCAAGATGGCGATCAACGTCGTGGGGGCCTTGGCTTTTTACTCGTTCTTGCTGTTGCCGACGGCCCTGAAGTTCGACTTTCGGCGAGACATTGATCGAATGGCGGTCTTAAAATCCTTGCCGATCCGGCCGCTGGCCGTCGTGCTGGGTCAACTATCGACGCCGGTCTTGATCGCCAGTGTGTATCAGGCAGCGGTGCTGGCAGTCACTGGGATTGTCCGTCCGGTATCCCCAGTACTATTGATTTCGGCGATGCTGCTGATGTTGCCATTGAACCATTTGATCTTCGCGCTCGACAATCTGATCTTCTTGCTTTTTCCGTATCGGGTCAATCAGGAAGGGATTGAAATCTTCCTGCGCAGCACACTGACGTTTACGGCCAAGGGAATGTTGTTCGGATTTGCTACGGCCTTGCTATTCGGGTGGGCAATGATCACTCCAGTATTCGCGGCACATTGGATTGATGCACGACTGTTGTTCGTGATCGGCGTTTGGTGCATATTATTGTCATTTGCGGTGGGTTGCACATGGTTGTTGACGCGCACGTTCACGCGATTCGACCCCAGCCAGGATGTACCCGCATAGGAGCGTCACAACACAGTTTTACGGAAAGCTGCGGAGGGCAATAATCATAAAAAGCCAAAGCGGCATCGGCCGATCTGCCAATTAGCAACGTCGATCGGTGGAGTCGCTCGCTCGACCGACCGCGACGACTTCGACCTTGACGCTGGCTGCAAACAGACCTTATACTCACGGGGCCCTTCCGATTTCGTGACGATGGTCCATATACGAGCTTCTACCACTCGGCCCATCGCCAAGACGTTCCCGCTGATGGTTGTAATGTATAATAAAGAAACGCGAGAACGGGGAAAGGCTAATCTCAGATGCAGGTGTCCAAGCGAGTTGTCTTCGTAACTCCGCCGACGATTTACGATCGGAATGGTGGCGGCATGCAGACTCAGGTCTACCGCACCAAGGAAGAACTGGAGCAACTGGGATACGAGATTGAGTTTTACACAGCACACAAGCATTACGACGCGAAGCAATATTTGTGTGCTCACGCATTCTGCGCCGGTGCTTCAACATACTTCCCCACGCTGTCGCTGGCCAAACAGGGGTTACCAATCGTCCTGTCGACGGTTTTCATTCGCGGATCGGCGAGCCGGCTATCGGACATCGCTTATCGATACGGGCATGACCTGATCGAACGCTTGCCTTGGAAATTGCTGGACGATACGATTTGTGCACGAAAGCAGGCGGCAATGGCGAAGGCGGCACTGCCGAACACGCGATTCGAGCAGTTACATTGCGAAAGCGTGTTGCGACTGGCTTCGTCCAAGTGCCGTGTCATCCCCAATGGAATTGACACGGATTGGCTCGACCTTCCGAAGGATAAAGACGCCGAACCGTCAACGATCGCCGGTGGCATCCAGCAGCCGTTTGTATTGTGTGTCGGACGCATCAACGACCGCCGCAAACACTTTCCGTTGGTTGCCGAGGTCTGCATTGAGTTGGGTATGCGTTGCGTGCTGGTAGGGAATTGGGACGCGACGATTCGCACGTCCGAGTCGCAACGTCTGCAGCATCTCATTGACACGCGATCGGACCTGATCCATTACGTCGGTCCCTTGCCGTACCGCTCTCGCGAACTTTCCGAGATGTACAATCGCTGCCATGTCTTTGCGTTGCCGAGCGATTTTGAGACGCCGGGGCTAGCTGCCCTGGAGGCTGGATACTGCCGCGCGAACGTCATCATCACGAATGTTGGGGGCACGGAGGACTACTTCGGATCGAACGCGATCTATGTCTCTCCAGGAAACAAACAGCAGCTGCGAGCGGCGATGGAACAGGCAGTCAACGCCCCGAAGAACGAAGAGCTACGGGAACGAGTTGGCAGTTCTTACAAGTGGAAAAACGTCGCCGAACTGACTGCCGCTGCGTACTCAGATTTTATCGTGAGTTGACAACGATCACTCGTATGGGAACAGCACTTTCAAAACGCCGAATTGCCTTGAACCTCGCGTCGCAATGGTGGGCGCAATTGGCCAATACAATCCTGTCACTCCTACTGATTGGCTACGCTGTCGCTAAACTGGGCGACACGCGCTTCGGTGGCTGGACGGCGATCATGTCGACGTATGGCGCGCTCACGATGCTCGACGCAGGTTTGTC
>JAGQPD010001325.1 GCA_020426865.1 Planctomycetales bacterium | reverse complement strand
AAGACAACTTCGGCAACTCATTGGGAAATGCCTCCGTTCAAGGCGTACCAGAACCAAGCACCGGTCTGTTGATGGGAAGCTTGTTGCTGATTGTTGGCACAGTTCGACGTCGATGGGCTGCCTAACGCCCCTGTCCGAGCTACTGCTGCTAGAATCTTACACAGTACAAAAGAAAAACAAGTCATATACATCTCTGCGAGAGGGACAACTAAATGGACAAAAAACTATGGCAAATTTGCACAGCGGTCCTCCTGGGCACCATGTGCATTGCATCAACATCGATGGCGGCAATATCCGATGGCTTGGTCTCCTACTGGGCCTTCAACGATACGCTCGCCGATACCGTGGGGACCAACCACGGCACCTTGGCCGGTACCAATACCACAGCCAGCTATGATGTGGGAAAATTCGGTAAGGGAATTGACCTCGATGGCGTTAGCCAATATGTGGACGTTGGCAACGATGCGTCGCTGGATATGTCGTCTGTCGGGCCAGCTGGAAATGGCCATGTGTCCATATCGGCATGGTTCCGTGTCGACGGGTTTAGCAAAGACTGGCAAGCCTTGATTTCCAAGGGAGAAGGAAGCAACTTTCGTATTGCTCGGCGTGGCGGTAGCAACGTCATGTCGTACGCAGGCGGTGTTGGCGACATCCCAGATAACGATACCACTGGCCCGAACGTAAACGATGGACAATTGCACCATGTCGTGGCTATTACTGAAAATGGTGTGAGTACGCGATTGTGGGTCGATGGTGGTTTAGTATTTACCGGTGGAGCGCCAGCTCTAGACACCACCGGAGGCAGCCAACCGTTGTACATCGGCGAGAATCCCCAGGCACTGAACCGTACCTGGAACGGGTTGGTTGACGACGTTGGCATTTGGAATCGTGTACTGACCGATACCGAAATCGCTTCGCTCTGGAACCTTGGCAATGGTGCGAGCATTGGTTCATTCCTCACCAATGCGCCGGTTGACGGCGATGTCAACGGCGACCGAATTGTCAACAACGCGGACTTCGATATCATCCGTGGCAACTTCCTCCAGTCGGCCACCGCTCGCACGGACGGTGACTTGAATCTGGACGGTGTTGTCAACTTTGCCGACTTCCGAGTTTGGAAGGAAAATGCCGGTGCGGTCGCGGCTACAGCGTCGGTGCCTGAACCGGGAACGTTTGTTCTGATCGCCGTGGGACTCTTAGGGACCATGAGGTTGCGACGACGCTAAGTGAGTAGTGGGTCTCCTTGCGCACTCGATTACGGTACGCAAGATGGACCTGCGGACGACATTGTTTGAACAAGACTTTCCAATACGATCGAGGCTTATCTCCAGGGGGGATCGGTTATGAAACATCATGTGAAGATATGGGCAGCGGTCGCGTTGGTGACCAGTGCCCTTCTTGCGTCGTCGGCCTCTGGTCAGACGACCGCCAACTTTGTCCCGGCAACCGGTGACTGGAATACCGGTGCGAACTGGAGTACCGGCTTCGTGCCCAGCACGTTTCTGGATGAAGTCGCAGCCGTTGGCAACGGAAAAACCGCCACCGTCTCCAATGCTCCGTTGGATGCACCCGGCGCGGTTACCATCAACAACGGCGGAGCGGTGGACATTACGTCCAGCGGGAACTTGACCGTCGACCCAACCGGTGGTGCAGCCGCACAGTCGGGTGCCATGACCATTAATGCTGGCGGTATGCTGTCGATTGCTTCCGGTGGACAACTCAATGCTGCCGCGATGACCAACAACGGCACGCTGACACTCAACGGACCGAATGCCGATGTCAACATTACCGGCAACTTGACCTTGGGTGCGGCAGGCACGCTGAACGCCAACATCACGTCCAACAGTTTCACTGCGATGTCCGCCGGTGGCCGAGCAACCCTCGGTGGCCAGCTGAACGTGAACTTCACAGGCGCTGCGCCGGCACCAGGTTCGAGCTGGACTTTGGCCGACGCGGCGACGATGAGCGGCAACTTTTCCAGTATCAACATCACGGGGTCGAGCGGCTTGCAGCCCTGGCAGACGTATGTCGTCGAAACGGTCGCCGGTGGCGCTGGCAGTCAAGCCAAACTGGCGTTCGTCGAACGGCTGTTGCTGACCGTCAATCGTGATACGGGTGCGACTTCGATCTCCAATCCGGGTGGTAGTGCGATTCCGGCAGATGGTTACATTATCCATTCCAACGCGGGCTCGTTGCGTCCCAGTTCGCTCAATAGCCTAGACGAGCAAGGGGTCGATGGCGATGCCTGGAAAGAGATCGGTAACCAAACCGCCAATAACATTGCCGAACTGCGCCCCGTGGGTCAGTCAAGCATTGCCACTGGCACCAATGTTGCTCTGGGCAATATCTTCTTGCCCGCCATTGCTCCGCTCGGCCAGGAAGTTGATGACCTCACGTTTACCTATACCGATACCAGCGGTGCCAAGGTGCGCGGTCAGGTACAATACGTGGGCCAGAAATCTTGGAACAATGTTGTCGTCGTGATTGACCCCGCCACCGGCCAAGCCGTTCTTCAGAACCAAGCGCCGTTCGGCGTGACGATCGAAGGATACGCGGTAACGTCCGCTGCTGGTTCCATCACGCCCGGTACGTGGACCAGCTTGGAAGAACAGGGCTCCAGCGGCTGGGTCGAGATCCTCTCGAATTCCAATCAATTGGGCGAGCTACAAGGTGTTGGTACGACCACGTTGGCTTCAAAACAAGTCTACGATTTGGGGAAAATCTTCAATGTTGGCGGTTCCCAGGACTTGAAGCTGCAGATTCTGCTAGAAGGTGAGTCGTTAGGCTTCAACGGAGTTGTCGTATACGGCGACCTTCCTTCCGGCAATTTGCCCGGAGACTACAACGGCAACGGCTCGGTGGACGCCGCCGACTACACGGTTTGGAAGG
>JAGQPD010001324.1 GCA_020426865.1 Planctomycetales bacterium | reverse complement strand
CGGATCATCAACAACGGTTCGATTTCTGCCCATGTCCCCCGTCCAGGCTCGATTGCCTATACTGCCGCCAAGCACGCGGTCACAGGTTTGACCAGATCCACCGGTCTGGACTGCCGCAGCTACAACATTGCATGCGGCCAGATTGATATTGGCAACGCAGACACTTCCATGGCATCCAGCATGAAGGCTGGTGCACCCCAAGCCGATGGCTCGGTAGCGATCGAGCCAACCATCGATCCCACTGACGTCGCACGTGCCGTGCTCTACATGGCCGAGCTACCCTTGTCCGCCAACGTACCGTTCATCACCGTGATGGCGACCCAGATGCCGTACCTCGGACGCGGATAGGTACCGTTCGGTGATGAACGCGCCGCTGGGTGCTGGTTCATTTCCGACGGCGGGATAAAGCAGCCATTGCCATTGCCACCACCGTCAACATGGCGGTATTCGGCTCTGGTACTTGTGTGATCTGAACACTGTTAATGAAGGCAAACAATGCGGTCCCGGGAGAGTCACCTTGTCCATTGTCCATGACCATTGTCAAGCTGACAGGCGACACGCCGTCGCTGGTGAAGCTCTTACTGAAGGTTGCGACCGGGTCGCCATCGTTCTGGGAACTCTCCATCAAAATTCCGGTCATCGAGCCGTTAGCGTCCGCAAACGTGTAGTCGGGCATACCACTTAGATTTCCGTTGGTCGCACCGGCGCCACCGTCATGATGGATGGAAAGCCAGTTGTAATCCCCTGCGGGAAGCCCAGCTACGTTGATCGCTAGTGTGACATCAACGCCGCCGTTTCGCGTGTCGGCACCGATCCAGTCATTTGCCACGTCATCGGCTGCACCGTTGCGTGCCACGGAACGGAAGTCAAGATTAGCGTCGGGCAAATTCGCAGTATCAAGTGACACGGTAACGGTCGTTCCAAACGCCGAATACGACGTGCCAGACGTCGGAATCACTTGATTCGTCGCTTCAAATGCTTGATATCCTGCCGCCGTCGTCCCACCCGTCGGCTGAAAATCAAGCCACAACGGCTGGGCGTGAGAATCCGATGACAGAGCGAGCATCGAAACGGTCGCAAGAAACGCAAGGCAGACTAAGGGTGTGGTTTTCATCGTAGGCAACCATTTCTGTTGTCGTTAGCAGACTCCAATACATTGATTAACTGTCGTTGCCGCAATCTTTTACGGCTGCGGACATGTTAATTGGGGCACGGGGCAAGGTCAAGCAATAGAATGCTCAGATTTTCGTAACACCCAAGAATGAAAGTAACACCTAAGAATTAAAGTATCGTCATGAGTCACCGCTTCTGGACCCTCACCGCTTCTGGACCCTCACCTGGGGGGCCTGCGGGTGGACTGCCAAAAGATGGTTGTGTACGGGGCCCCCACTCCCCCGTAAGGAGTTGCAAAGGACACGGGATGTATGTCACGTGCTGCGGCCACTCCCGATGGGGATAGGGTTGGGGAGAGGCGGGCGGTAGCGGAACCGGTCGGCCGCGTACGAATTCGTAGGTGTCACAAAGCACTAGTGCGACCGGGAAACCACGAAATGCGTGATCATCTCCAGGACGTTCCGCGCCGGAGAGTCGGGCAGCGGCTCCAGTGCCATTCGAGCTCGCTCGGCCCTGTCGCGCGCCACTTGCTGCGTATAAGCGATCGATTGGTAGCGGTCGAGCCATTCCGCAAGCTGCGAGCGAGTTTGTGTGGAGGGGGATTCAGTATCCAGAAGTTCCAGCATCTGTGCCTTCTCGCGCCCGGAAACCTGTGACAGCATGTGGATGATGGGGAGTGTCGCCTTTTGCTTCTCAAGATCCGTCCCGAGCGACTTGCCTGTGTCGCTCTCGTCACCGACCAAATCCAGGACGTCGTCGGCGATCTGGAAGG
>JAGQPD010001323.1 GCA_020426865.1 Planctomycetales bacterium | reverse complement strand
GGTAAGTGCCAAAACCTCAATGAACGCTGAAGCACTATCTTGGCCGCCAGAAACGATCTGCCTGCGTCCACGTTCTCTCGACGTGAAAACGGTTGCCGCGGATCTTTATGCTCGCACATGCCGCACTGACTTCGACGCACCCGGCTTTTGTATACTCAACGCGGGCCATGCGATTGATTCGATCGGCTGCCGCCGACTGATGGTCGATCTCAAGCGGGAAATGGCGGCGATCCATGAATCCAACACCGGAAACACCTTGATCTATTTGTCCGCTGCGAGATTCGATCAGCAGACGACAACGAAACCGCACCTCGATGGTGGCCCGGATGAGTGTTTCCTGATGCTCGGATATGAGCCCAGCGACGTAGACGCCGAACTTCAGATTTGCGATTACTCAAAATGCGCGTTTGATCTCGGCCTCTCGCCGAAGGAATTCATGGCCAAGCACAATCCAATGTTTCAATCCGGGTACGAATTGTTGCGGCCATACTCCACACGAATTCCGTGCTTCTCACGGACGGACGACCAAATCATTTGCATCAACAATTCGTCGGCACCGTTTTCACGCGATCAACCAGCGTGGCAAGGCACGCTCCACACCGCGACGATCCTAACACCCGATGAATCAAAACGGCGTGTCGTCAATTCCACGATGATCGCCTCTGCACCGGCGGGCACACCTGATACAGTTACCGAATCGGAACAGCAAGAATTTATCAATTCGTCAATCGTTCGTCGGCGAGGCTACGACAAACCGCACTTGGACGACGATGCTTAAGGATCGTGCCTGCCGCTCCGCAACGCTAAGCCGACAATCGGCGGCAGGGACTGACGTTGCAAGCTGGGTACCGTACCTTGCGAAACGTAAAGTAGGAAATCGCTTGTCCCGCAAAAGCTTCCGATTGGTGATATCATGAATCGCCGTGTTGTCGTCATTTCCATTCCCACTCTGGTCGTCTGAGTCGCACTGGCGTGGGCCATAGACAGTTGGTATTCAACCGCTTCGCTTCTCTACGCAACGGTGGTGGCCACGATTTTCGCGTTTGCCGTTGCGGCGTTCGCCCGACCTCCGCTCAACAAGGTAAGTTTGGCCTTCGGTGTCGGATGCGTCGTGCCGCTCGCTTACAAGTTGTTCGCGCATCCTGGCCGGTTGTTTGGTTACGTTGTGCTACCCCCAGATTTCTCGTACTTCCGGCGCGATTTGGCTGACATCCTGACGATTTGGCTCGCAGGTTTCATTGCTGCAGCCGTAGCCCACTACGCTCCCGGACGAACGTCTTTGGATTCACTTTCAGCCGCCCGGGCGCAGACTTATGGCCTGAATCGTGCCTTTGCAAACTTGCGGGATGCCTCCCGGCGCGCCTCTCCCGCGTTAACCCCTTCGCAGTGTCTCACGTGAGAGCGCGAGAGTTTCCGCGTCCTACTGGCGGCCCCTGCATGCACGACCCTACGATTGCGTCGTGGGTGTTGTCTCGGACGCTTTCCGATCGCACGAAAATGGTTAACAGACTGGTCAACAGAAG
>JAGQPD010001322.1 GCA_020426865.1 Planctomycetales bacterium | reverse complement strand
GGCAAGTGTCACAAGATTGGAACGTCCGTGGGGCGAAGTGTTTACGGTTGACGACCTAAAGGATGTGTTGCAGTCCGTTCGGCCCAAAGTGGTCGGGATTGTAATGGCCGAAACGTCGACGGGGGCATCACAACCGATCGAGGAGATTTCGCAGGTCGTGCACGAGGCTGGCGCTTTGTTGTTAGTAGACGCCGTTACATCGTTGGGCGGCATGCCGGTGGACGTCGACGCTTGGGGAATCGACGCCATTTATTCGGGATCGCAGAAGTGTTTGAGTTGTCCGCCAGGATTGGCTCCGGTGTCGTTCAGCGAACGCGCGGTGCAGGCGATCATGGCCCGCCAGTCAAAGGTTCAGAGCTGGTATTTGGATGTGAGCATGTTGGCGTCGTATTGGGGTGAACAACGCGTGTATCATCATACGGCGCCGATCAATATGACTTACGGGTTGTACGAAGCCTTGCGCCTGATTTTGGAAGAAGGGTTGGAGACGTGCTTTGCGCGGCATGAACGGAATCATCAAGCGCTGCGAGCGGGATTGGGTGCGATGGGTATCTCGTTTGCCGCTCAACCTGGACATCAACTTCCGATGCTCAACGCCGTTACGGTGCCCGCTGGTGTCGACGACGCTCGGATTCGCCACGACTTGTTGCAGCATTTCGGCATCGAGATCGGCGCTGGATTGGGAGCGTTTCAAGGTAAGGTTTGGCGGATCGGATTGATGGGTTACGGGGCTCGTCAGCAAAACGTGTTGCTGCTATTGTCGGCACTGGAGCAATTGTTGGACAAACACGGCCACCGCAAGAGCGACGGTGGCGCGATCGCGGCTGCGAACGCCGTGTATAACCAATAATGTCGTGTTGTGCGTTGTCGTTGGCATGTTAGTTGGCGGTGGATTGCTGACCTCCATCGCAAGTCACATCGACACCGGTATGACACGTGAATTGTGCGACGTTACGGCGGATGATGAGGACACGTTGGTAATGGGGAAACGCGGTCGTGATCGGCGAATTCCTTATGCGACCATCGGTGATGTACGGTGCTTGTCGTCGCCTGGTGATCCGCAGATGGATTCGTCGTGCCAAAACAGAGTTTAGGGACGGAAGAGATTCACTTCCGGCTTCCGGTCGAGGGATGTTTACTGTAGCATTGTCGCGTGGGTTTCCAATTCTCGCATGATGTTGTCTGGAGAGTTTTGGCAATGACAGATCACGTTGCTTGGAACGATCGCTATCGCGACGGCGATCTACCTTGGGATACTGGTCGGCATTCGTCCGAGCTCAAGGCTTGTCTACAGCGGAACTCGATAATGCCTTGTCGCGCTTTGGAATTAGGGTGTGGGACCGGAAGCAACTGTGTATGGCTAGCACAGCAAGGGTTCGACGTGACGGGGGTGGACGTGTCGCCGTTGGCGGTTGAGCGGGCCGAAGCTCGAGCTTACGCCGCGGGGGTCAAGGTGCGATTTGTGGTTGCTGACGTGTTTGAGCTGCCTGACTTCGGAGCTCCTTTTGCGTTTTTTTTCGATCGCGGATGTTATCATGCAGTTCGCCGAATTGCGACGGATCGATATGCGACGGCCGTTGCACGAACGCTTGTTGGTGGTGCCCGTGGACTTGTCTTGGCAGGAAATGCGCGAGAACCAAACAGCCCTGGTCCGCCGGTGGTTACCGAAGAACAGATTCGAGAGGAGCTTGGGCAGACGTTCCATATCGTAGATTTGCATGAATTTCGCTTTGACGGTGCGCCTGGTGTTGACGAGGATTTCTTGGGTTGGTCATGCTTGGTGTCAAAGAGCTGATGTGCCATCCATGCATTATGGGCGGCCCGGCGATCGTGAGTATTTGTCGACAATTCACGAAGGAGCCGAAACATGGCTCGAGCAAACAGTCGGCCTCGGCAGCCGTGACGAGGTGTTCGGCAAGCACATGTGATGTTGCCGGCCGGTAGTCCGTCCAGATCTGAAAGCGTGATTCGCATCGGGGTTGATGTTCAGTCGGCAACCGGATTTGCTTGCTGGTACTGCTTGGGCTCATTACGCTCCTTGCGATTCGGTGGGTTGTCGGCGAGAATCATCGGTGTTATTGAATTACCTTTCGGAGCGAATTCTAATGGTTGAATCGCGCTTTCCTCAAGAAATGCTCCAGCGTATTGAGCGCTGTGGCATCGTAGCGGTACTTGTCATTGACGAATTGGAGCACGCAGTTCCGTTGGCCAAGTCGCTGCTTGAGGGCGGTGTTCAGGTGATGGAGTTGACGTTACGTACGCCCGTTGCGATCGACGCCTTGAAGCTGATCCGCCAGCAGGTTCCCGAGATACTGGCCGGGATTGGTACGATTTTGCGCGCCGACCAAGTCGACGCGGTCCACGATGCGGGGGGGGCCTTTGGCGTTTCACCAGGTTGCAATCCGGGCGTTCTTCAGCGCGCGGCGGAAATCGGTTTGCCATTTGCTCCAGGGATTGTCACTCCGACCGACATCGAAATCGCCCTCGAGTTGGGTTGCCGCGAACTGAAGTTTTTCCCGGCCGAGTCATCCGGAGGCTTGGAATACCTTCAGAGCATGGCGGCACCGTACACTCATCTTGGGACTCGTTTTCTTCCGCTTGGTGGGGTGAGCATG
>JAGQPD010001321.1 GCA_020426865.1 Planctomycetales bacterium | reverse complement strand
TCCGGGGGCCTTTTTTTTGCTCTCACTTCACCTATCATGCGGTAGGGAGAAACGAGCATTGCAAAGCATCGATATCATCATCTGTCCGACGGGAAGTGCCGGTGATCATTTCCCTTTCATTGGATTGGGGCAAGCATTGTTAGCCCGCGGGCATCGCGTGACGATGGTCTCCAACGGGTATTTTCAAGAGACGATTGAAGCGGCCGGGTTGGAATATGTCGAGTTGGCGACGCGAGACGAGTTTTTGCAGTTGGCCAATGATCCCGACCTATGGAGTCCATTTCGCGGGTTCCCATGTATTTTTCGCGGCTTGTGGCCGTACATCCCGCGTCAGTATGAATACCTGCGCGAACGAAGAAGTGACAAGAATTTTGTCGTGATTGCGTCCAGCCTGTCGTTTGGTGCACGCATAGCCCAAGAGAGTTTGCGCATCCCGCTGGTAACGGTGCATTTGCAACCGGCGGTGATTTGGAGCGGATTCCAATCGCCAAAGTTTTTTGGAATCTGGAGTGGCGCGTGGGTACCTCGATGGGTACGACGTTGGCAGTATGCTTTGGGTGAGCGGCTTGTTATTGACCGCACGGCTTGTCCCGACATGAATCGATTTCGATCCCAGTTAGGGTTGGCCCCGATGCGTCGGCTGACGAGCTGGTGGAATTCGACCGATCGCATCATCGGGCTCTTTCCTCCCTGGTATGGGCCACCGCAGCCGGACTGGCCAAAGCAGCTGCGATTAACCGAGTTTCCGTTATGGGAAGATGCACAGGATCGACCGCTGGGCGCTGACGTGGAACGGTTTTTGGCAGAAGGGGAAGCACCGATCGTATTCACGCCTGGTTCGGCGATGATGTTTGGGAAATCGTTTTTTGTCGAATCGGCGCGGGCCTGCCAGCAATTGGGGCGGCGTGGAATGTTGATGACGAGGTTTGCTGACCAGATTCCCGCCGAACTTCCTGCCGGCGTGCGGCATTTTGAGTATGCGCCGTTTTCGCGACTACTCCGGCGCGCTGCGGCGGTCGTGCATCATGGTGGCATTGGTACGACGGCACAGGCGTTGGCCAGTGGTGTTCCGCAGTTGATCATGCCCATGAGTCACGATCAACCGGACAATGCCCACCGTGTATCGCAGCTGGGAGTGGCCGATTGGGTTTCGCGCCGGAAATATCGGGCGACCAATATCGTGCCCAAACTGCAGCGACTCTTGACATCCCACGAAGTGGCGACAAGTTGCCGCGACGTGGCCCATCGTTTTGCAGGGGTCGACCCGTTTGCGAAGGCCTGCGAACTCTGTGAGCAAGTCGCTCGAGTGTGATCGGCATTGCGGAGACAATGGTCTCTCATATGAATCGCAGTCTTGGGCCGGCCGGCGGAACGGAAACCAGCAAGACTACCGCAACGGCACGATCGAACCGCTTTCGAGTTCGGCTTTCAAGCTGACGAGTCTTCCGACATTTGGGCGATCAGCCAGGCGTTGGATACCCATTTGCAGGACAACAATAGCGTCATCGGCACGGCGGCTGCGGGCTAACTCGCCGGCGAGGCTGGCGAACAACGGGATTTCCAGGCCCGACCGTGGATATTGTGTGAGGAACTGGTCGAGATCGGCTTTCAATCGGTTCTGGTCGGTCCGGTAATTGGTGTGGATAAACAACACGCGTAGCGACGCGATTTCAACCTCCGTACTCTTCCCTTTGCTTTCTTGAAGCATACGCTCGGATAACCCAAGAAACTGGTCGTGCGACGATTGCAAGTTCATTGCACTGGCCATGAAGTGCGCCCGGAGCACGATCAGGTCGGCCTGAGCGCGCTGTTCGGCCGATAGGTCCGGCCATTTCAGCACTTGACCGTGCAGCTCCGTCAAATGCTGCATGATCGATTCCAGTCGTTCCGGAGTTACGTGCAAGCGGTGGACGTGAGGACTGGACCATTGACGCTGGAATTTGTCCAGTAGTTCGGAAGTCTTCATGAATGCTGGCCACGGATCGGTTTCGTCTTTGACGTCCGGCAGGACCAACGGTTCGGTCGTCACCGTCTTGGGCTGTGGCAGGAGAAGTGCGAGTGCTTCGGGATGAGCCTTGATACTGCGCACGGCGGAAAAGGCCAAGAACGCGAAGCCAACGGTCAAAAACCAATGGCTACGCGGTCCAGGCTTGGCCATGATCCGGCGTTCTAGGTTTCGGTAGT
>JAGQPD010001320.1 GCA_020426865.1 Planctomycetales bacterium | reverse complement strand
AGGCAGGATGATGAGGGACGGTCGACTAAGGCAGGACGATCAGGGGCAGGATGATGAGGGGCCGTCGATTAAGGCAGGACGATCAGGGGCGGACGGCGGTGGTGTTTCGTGGCTGGGTCGTTGCTTGGTTGGCGGCAGAACGATCAGCGAAGGTGACCTTCTGCTTGCACAATCTGACGCAAATGTGTAAAACGACGATTCCGCAGCTGGGGGAGGCAAAGACCGTCAGAGATCACTGGCGATGGCCTAGGCAACGCAGTTGGTTTTGGGAAAGGGAGTAGCATGAGCGGTGGGGGACGAGTGCCTGGTTGGTTGATCACGATCGGCATTATCGTGGTGCTGAATGTGTTGAGTTATTTCTTCAACTGGGGATGGTATTTTTATTGAGACGCGCGTTAGGCGTAGTTGGAGTGCGGCTTGCTGGAATGTCAGCTGACAGTGTGAGATGACACAATTGCGTGTTACTAGCGAAAGGCTGTCCAATGTTGCAATGGGCTTGTCGGTAGTGTTTTCTGGCTTCATGGGGATGGCTCAAACGGGGAGTTCGGACCGCTGGACGATCGTCCGCGTCAGTTGCGCGGTATTGAATCTGGTGGTTGGTTCCCTTTTTCTGTTTCGCTCAAGGCCGAAGCGCGAGGCACCTTGGTCGATGATTGCATGCTGCCTTCCGTCGGTGTTGATTGGCGGGTTGGCGTTTCGTATCACGCCGGCGCCACATGCATGGCCATTGGGTGCACAGCTGCTATTTGCCGCAGCCGCTCTGTTGGTGGTAACATCCTTCGTTCATTTAGGGACGAGCTTTGCGGTGCTACCGGCAATCCGCAGGGTCATTGTGCATGGGCCCTATCGAGTTATTCGCCATCCGGCCTATCTGGGAGAATTGCTGTTGACGGTCGCGTGCCTGTATGCCAACGTCGTGGCGACTCGCGAGCCACTGATGCCGACAACCATCCTGCTTGTATGCTTTGTGACGGTCGTCTTGCGGATACGCGTGGAGGAGCGATTCTTGCTGCAGTCGGCAGATTACCGACAATACGTCATGCGGACCGCGTGGCGGTTGTTCCCCCGGATTTGGTAATCGATCTACCGCGATCGAAGAACTAAATCGACTGTTCATCGGCATGATGCTTGAATCGCCAGTCATCGTAATGCGGCCAAACGAAATCGCAGTGAATTGCGATCCGCCATAGGGCTCGATGGATTGGCGTGGCATCAAAACGGTACAGGTCTGGAAAAGCGTTCTTGATCGCGTCGGTCGCCTCTTGAGCGTGATAGTGCGGGATCGCCGGACATAAATGATGAACGACGTGCGTGCTGCCAATTCCATGGTGCAATGTATTGAGCAGTCGACCGTAGGGTCGATCCACCGTGAGGAATGCGCCTCGGATCCATGTCCACTGCGTGGCGTCCAGATGGGGCACGTCCACGTCGGTGTGGTGGAGCCAAGTGTAAAGAACCAGCCACGCATTGACGACGAGATACGGCCCGCCGTACAACAGCAACACGGGGATGATAGAGCCAGCGTACCAAGCCCACGCGATCAGCGCGATCAAAGTCGTCAGGACGCCAACAGTCGACGCCAGGACCTTTGCCTTCCACTTGCCCGGGAACAACGCGGAAGAGAAGGGCCAATAGGGCCAGAAGTGATTCGTCATTCCACGAATCGGTCCGCCGGTCAACCCGAACATTAGATAGAGCGGCCAGCCAATGGCAAGATGCGTGAAAATCTCCCAGGCGCCGCGTCGCCGTTGTTGCCATGTCGAACGAGTTGTCTTCGAGTTGCTGTTAGCCGTTTCCGTACCCTTGACTGGTACGTGGGTCTCGCCAAGCTCCAGATGATTGGTGCGGGCATGATGGATCGAGTGGCTCCGCTGCCAAGAGAAATAGGGGACCAGCATCAAGGAATGGATGATGTAGCCGATCGCGTTTTCCAGCCATTTGCGTCGGCAAAAGGCCCCGTGGCCGCATTCATGGGCGATGACCCAACACCCGGTCGCGACGGTACCGGTAATCAGGGCATAACCGATCCAAAGCGGAATGGCGTAGTGATGTATGGGAATG
>JAGQPD010001319.1 GCA_020426865.1 Planctomycetales bacterium | reverse complement strand
TGTCTTTCCAGACCGTGTAGTCCGCGGCGTTGACGGTTCCGTCGCCATTGCCGTCGGCGTCGAGGTAAACCGTGGAGAAGAAGTTGTCTTTCCAAACGGTGTAGTCGGCGGCGTCAACGCGGCCGTTCCGGTTGTAGTCGCCTGGCAGGTCGTTGACTGGTGACTTGAAGACCACCGAGCCATCAACGCTATCACCGATCGATGCCAACGTGTAGCGGACGCGCAGTTCTTGCTGTGGCTGGCCGGGATCATTGAACGAATCCACGATTACGTCGATGTCTTGTTGATCGGTGAGCGCACCGGTGTTTTGTGCCAATAACCCGTCACCAATGCCGACGTAATAGATCGCATTGACCGGAATGTTGCCGGGCGTTCCCGAAGGGGCAATCGTCGCGGTGCTGAAGTCGCCAGGACCACCAGCACCCCAAACCACGCCCAGGCGGGTATTCGTGTAGGTCGAACCGGCGAATGTGCCCGATTGGGTTTCCCCACTAACAACAACACTCGGAGTTTGGAAGGAACCGTCCAGCCAGTTCTTCTCCCACGACAAATCGCTGAGTCGCACAACCGATGATCCATCGGTCTCGATCGCCAAGCCAAAGTGGATTCGGTTACCGGTCTGGCTGGCAAACTGACCACTCAACCCGTCCCAGTCTGGCGTGTTGTCGGCGAATCCTCGCCAGGAATTGAAGCCGTCGCTCACAACGGCCTCGCGGGGATCGACAAACCCCGAGTTGGCAACTTGCTCATAGGCCGCCGGGTTCGCCAACCGATTTCGCTCGCCAATCGTCAGCGGCTCACCCTCAAGTCCTTTCAACGCCAACGGCACCCAACTATTGAACGTTGTCAAATCCGCTGGTGCATACGCCGGTATCACGTCAAAGCGCGTGATCGAAGCATTGGCCTGAGAAACAAACACGGCGGCTGTCATGCACGCCACTACCCATCGATACACAGATTTCATGAGAAGCTCCCTCTGCGACTCGAACAATTCGTTACCCTGTACTGTTACGTTACGCCCCACAACTGACGCTGTTTCGTTATTGCCACCTGCGGCGACGTAACCCCACAAAACGATCCACCTTCGGACACACGTGGCATCGCACACGCGACACCGCTCAACTCGCGCGCCGGTGGATGATACTCTCGGTCCCGTGATAGCTCCTGTTCGTGTCCCGTGCTCAGGGCATCTCTTGGTCAAAAGCGATGCGACCGCATCAAGACGGTCAGCCAGCTATTCACGACACACAGCCTACACCGCCACTGCGTTGAACTCAAGTATCTGGCACGACTTTTTAAAATAAGTTTTTTTGTGTGAAATAAATAAAAAAGACTTGATGGGTTCGGCGGTGCCGTTTTACCGTGCCAGGAGCTATTTCACCGCGTACGGACGATACAGCGGATCCCCCACCAAGATCATCATCCAACTGTTGTACGGTAACGTCCGGTAATAACACTCCACTAACGTGTCCTCCCCCGCTACCAACAACGGAAAAAACT
>JAGQPD010001318.1 GCA_020426865.1 Planctomycetales bacterium | reverse complement strand
AAGGGGTCCCCGCCGAAAGTGACGCGTATCAGGCGAAAATCAACGCCTACGCAGCTCGCGAACCAATGATGCGCAAGCAACGCCTGTATCCCGATTTCCCCGAATGGCCCGCCACCTGCTTTTATCCCATGAACAAGAAACGAAAAGTTGGCGAGAATTGGTTTACACTGCCGAAAGCAGAACGGCATCGGATGATGTCCGAGCACGCGACGAGTGGCATGGCCTTTGCCGGAAAAGTGTCGCAGCTGATCACCGTCAGCGTGGGATTGGATGATTGGGAATGGGGAGTCACGCTGTGGGCCCGTAATCCGCAATACCTGAAAGACATCGTATACAAAATGCGCTTCGACGAGGCCAGTGCGCGGTATGCCGAATTCGGCCCATTTTATACCAGCTATCTTTGCGATGCGTCGAAAATGTTGGACCACTGCCAAATTGCTACATGAACCATCCATTTAACGACGATATTCGACATCACCGCAATGCCGGACCCAATCCGTTTGCGGATTCCGTCGATGCGGCCGCCAGCGATGCGGCACTCGACCAGAACCAGGGTCAGAATGACTCCGCGGACGTATTCCGTACCACGCGGGGAACTAGCGATTACAATCCCAAATTCTTCGCGACGCGACCAGCCGCGTCGTCGGAGGTCCTACTCGTCGCCATTGTCGGTGTCTGTTTCGCGATGGGAACAATCATCCGTAGTCTCACCGCGCCTGAATGGTCCATCTTCGTTTTCCTGGCCCTCCCATTTTCTGTTTTCGCTTGGATCAAAGGTCGCAACGAACTGCAACGTGTTCGCTACGGTCAGATTATCCAGTCCCATCCCGGTCGATTGCACTGGGGCATGTGGCTCGGTTGCCTGACGACCCTCATCCTTCTTGCCAGTGGCGTTTGGTTCCTCTACTTGCTTTACCAGGGATAACAGCGGGGCCACCAACGCCCTCCTTACGATCCATGTTCATCGACTGCCCTGGCTCAGTTGCGCAGTGACGCGCCGGTCCAACTCCATGATGTCTATACCGGATATAAGAAACTGCTTGTGCGGCGATGTTGCCCC
The DNA here is from genome assembly GCA_020426865.1 of Planctomycetales bacterium. Taxonomy (GTDB): domain Bacteria; phylum Planctomycetota; class Planctomycetia; order Pirellulales; family Pirellulaceae; genus JAGQPD01. The sequence goes on along the minus strand of JAGQPD010001318.1, from coordinate 809 downwards.
GACAAGCAACGATACTTGCGCTTTTCGCAACCCCAGCGAATCGCACAACACATCCATGATCGCGACATTGGCCTTGCCCCGTTCGGCGACCTGGTTCACAGCAACCTTCAATTGTCCGGCATGAACGCCGACGATCCCTTGCCGTCTGGCACCCGCTTGAGCTCGAACCGGCAAAACGATGCCATCTTCGCGTTGGCACAAATCAATCATTCGAGAATCCCGTCGTACAGGCATGAGCCGATCCGCACGATCGTCGCGCCCTGTTCGATCGCTACCTCGAAGTCGTCACTCATCCCCATGGACAGTTCGGTCATCGGTACCGGGAGCGAACCTCTGGCGACCAGCGAGTCTCGCAACTGGCGCATGGCGGCGAAATCGGACCGAGCCCGATCGAGCCCCCCCTCTCGACTGGCCATCGCCATCATCCCTCGCACGTCCAGGTGCGGCAAATCGCAAATCTGCTGGCACTTTTCCGCAAACTGGTGATACGAAAAGCCATGTTTGCTCGCATCACCTGATATGTTGATTTCCAACAATACGGCAATACGACGGCCGATCGACGATCCGGCCAATTCAATCTCCTTGGCCAGTCGCAAGCTGTCGACCGAATGAATCATCGTAACGCAGTCGATCGTGCGTGGTACCTTGTTTCGCTGCAAATGCCCGATCATATGCCAACGAATGGGGTTCACGTCGTGCGGATCGAGTTCCGATCCCCGTGTTTCCTGCAATTGATTGACTTTTTCCCAAAGCGCCTGCGGTCGGCTTTCGCCCAAGTCGCGGCACCCCAGCGCAATCAACATTCGAAT
>JAGQPD010001317.1 GCA_020426865.1 Planctomycetales bacterium | reverse complement strand
GTATTTGCGTTGAGCTGCATCGGCACACGCCGCAAATGCCGCCGCGTCGTACCCATCAAAGGTCTCGACGGCGATTTGCAGATTGCTCGGCTTGGCGAACCAATCGTGGATCAGCTGATAGGCGCCACCGTAAAGATTGCGATTCGTGATGAGTACGTCGTTGTGCCCGAGAAGATGGGACAATACTGCGTCAATCGCTGCCATGCCGCTGTTGAAATTCCACGCCAGATAATCGCCGGCGAAAGGGCCGGCCTCCAAATCGACCACATGGTTCGCCAGCGAGATGCTGGTTGGATTCAACAACCTCGAATAGATCTCCAGCAGGAGTTCCTTGCCATTGAATGCGTCTGCGATCCATTCGGCACAGGCATAGATGTACGTTGCCGTTCGCGCGATCACCGGCGTTGCCGAGAAAATGGCAGTGATGTTGTCGATCACCGCATACGGGCCCTTGGCCGAAACCGTTTGCTGACCGTATCCGAGCGATTGATAGCTCTTCCGCGTCGAATTCTGCAGGTTGTCCAAGAGCTTCGCCAGCTGGAACGACAGAAACTTCTGGGCGTTAAACCGAGCCACGCGGTCCGCATGGTCGATCGTCGCGACCGTACGGATTGTGGTGTCCCACAATGTGTCCAGATCGCTTTGCGTGTCGTAAATGTGACGAGCAATCCGTGCAAGTGATACGCCGAATTCCGATGCCGGATCAATGGAAAAATGACGCAACTGCTCGTCGACAAGCTCCGCGATCGTCGCGGCTGTGCTCGTATTTCGTCGCGGTGATAGCCGGCTCGCCGCCACCACCTGCGGACTGCGTTTGTTTTGCGTCATGCGAATTGACTTTCCTCTCCCTTTCAACCCTCTTCGTCACGATCGACTCGATCCGTCAGCGCATCGTAGCGTTCGCCGCTACCGATGAACAGAGGTCACGCATCCTGCCGATCGACGATCCCCCGGATTTTCTCCAGTACGCGCCGCACCGTGCGTTGGCTGCGACCAACGTCCTCGGCAATCTCATCCAACAGATATCCCTCCAATCGCAATTCAAAAACTCGCTGCTCCACCGCGTCCAACTGCCGATGAATCCACTCGATTTCGTCCGCCAATGCCAACGCCTCCCCCGGCGTCGGTGGATTCGACCAAAGGGAATCGGCTGACATCGTCTCTTCCTGCAGGGGCACCTCACGCGATACCGACCGTCGCTGCGCGCCTTGCTTCGATATCTGATGCCGCAATTTGTGCATCGCAATCGCCACTAGCAATCGCCACAGGTCACCGCTGCGCTGCAATAGATAACGTCCGTCACGCGATCCACGAAAAAAACTCCGAAACGCCGATTGAACCACGTCTTCGGCATCCAGCCTCGACGCGTATTTCTCCGACAAGTGTACCCGCACCAACCCTATCAATCGCGCCGCGTACCGGTGAAATACCTCCTCCGCCGCACTCTCTTGTCCAGAACGCCAGCGCGCCAGAATCTCTTGCGATTCGTCCATCATCCACTCGTCCAATTGCACCGTGCAAACAATTGCGCTCGACAAAAGC
>JAGQPD010001316.1 GCA_020426865.1 Planctomycetales bacterium | reverse complement strand
GCCGCCCCATCACCCGGCGACCCAAAAAAATCCAATTCCCTGTATTTTGATGTCCCCACCCCCCCAAAAAAAGGGATCAACCTCCGGCAGTCCCTCGCGGCAGCCCCTTTTCGGCTAGTTTATCACGTTTTCTGTTGGTTTTTCGGGTTTTTCTGTTGGATTTAGGGTGGGTGGGGAAGGAACACGATGCGACCGCGACGAGCGAAACAACGACGCAGGCAGGTGTTGGAACGGTTGGAGCAACGTGAGCTGTTGACGGCGGATTTGCCGGACATCGTGAGCGTGGGACGAACCCTGTCGGCTTACTCCACGACCGACCTTGCCGGCGAAAACCTGGTCATTGACTATACGGTGTACAACCAGCGTGCCGATCAGGTTGATGACGTGGTACTGTCAACGTCGCTTGCACCTGGTGCGACCTTGCTTGATTCCAGCTTGGCCGTCGATCAAGTGGGGCAGCGATTGATCTGGACGATGGGGGACTTGCAGCCGTACGGGCAGGCGACGGTGCGAGTGACCGTTTCGCTCACCGGCCTGGCGACTCAGGTCGATGAGGGGGCACTTGCAACGGCCAGTTTCTATTCCGAGCCGATCATGGATGAGGCGTTGCCGATCGCGTTGCGCAGCGATCCGATTGATGCGAGCCTGTTGGCGTCGACCGTTGACGCGAACATTGCCGATCCATGGATCCAAGCGAAGGCCGCTGAACTGAATCAAGACGCCGCGGAAATATTTCAATATGTTCGTGACGAAGTGCAGTACGAAGCGTATGCCGGGAGTCTGCGCGGGGCGCGTGGAGCACTCTGGGGCGAGGCGGGAAACAGCTACGACCAGGCGAGCTTGTTGACGGCGTTGTTGAGGGCGTCGGGCGTCCCCAGCCGATACGTGCACGGTGTGTTGGATCTAAATCCGTCGCGAGATCTCATTAGCCAGATGTTTTCACCGTCTTTAGGGGCAATTGGTGCCGTGCCGGAAGGTGTTACCGTTGCCGATCCGTTGAACGACCCGTCATTGCTGGCTGAAGTCGGCGATCATGTGTGGGTGGAACTCAATGGCGGGAATGGATTTGTGGCCGCTGATCCGTCAGTAGGCGGCGCACTCCTTGGCCAGTCGTTCGCGGTCGCGAACGACACCTGGACCGAGATACCCGATGCGCGCCGACACCATGTGGACGTGACATTGAACCGTGAACTGGCCATTCCTGCCGCATCGCTCCTGACCGGCGGAAGTCCCTTCGATCTTCAAAGCGTGCTGCAACGATCATTTAGTTCGGCCGAGCTAGTGGGGCGGTCGTTGTCGTTCGGGCAGTTTGTGGATCAACAGAGTATTGGTTCTCCAGTATTCACGTCCATCACCAACACGTATTCGCCTTATCTGCTGGTGGGGGATGAAGCAGCCTCTCTTGATGACAGTGAGTTGATCGAGGGGACACCGTTTCAAGAAGTAATTACGAATTTTCCGCTCGGTACGCAACTATTGACAGGGATGTTCCTCAACGTTGCGTTGACATCGCCGGACGGTGGCAGCGAGACATACGAGCGAGCCTTGGTGGATCGGGTTGGGTATGATATTCGGCAAAACGGCGGTTCTCCCAATCTGTCGTTCGACACCGACAGTCTGCCGTTGCTCAGTGATTTCGATGTCTTCACGTTATTCGCAACATCGGCGGCACCGAACCCGCGACAATCCTCGCAGTTAATTGACGAGCTATCGTCCAACGCCTCGCGATTGGCGGAACT
>JAGQPD010001315.1 GCA_020426865.1 Planctomycetales bacterium | reverse complement strand
CACGGATTCATTCGGTCGCAGGGAAGCTACACGCAACTGGATGCGCCCGGAGCCGATGGGATCACCGTAGCCCAGGGGATCAACGAGGCGGGCGACGTCGCCGGTCTATTTTTCGACGCCAACGGCACTTCCCATGGTTTCGTCTACAATGGCAGTTACACCGTCATCGACGTTCTCGGCTCGACCTGGACGGAGGTCTACGACATCGACGCCGCGGGACGGTTGGCTGGATACTATGAAGATGCGAATGGACAAGGACACGGATTTGTCGCGACGCCCGTTCCCGAACCGGGTATCGGCACTGTCATGCTCGGGCTAACAGGGTTCTTCTGGTATCGACGAAATCGCCGGGGCGTGACGAAGAAACCCTAAAAAAGCCGTACCGCACCCTTCCGCTGGGGGCAATTGCGAGTTTTTCTCAACAGGCTTTAGATCGTTATTTCATAACATTCACCGGGAACTTCCGAGGCGGCCTCCCGTTCCGCCTTTCAAGTGTGGAGGCTGCCTTGGCGTTGCCGTTGGTACAGGGACTGCAGGAGAACGGATTGTGAAAAATCACATTGGGTTAAGATTGCTGCAGCGCATTTCCGGAGTGCGGAAGTCAAGACATCGCTGTCAGACGCATCGATCGCCGTATCTGGGCATTCAAGAACTTGAAGATCGTCGGATGTTCGTGGTTGGGCCGTTCGGAGACGCTCCTATCATGGCCACAGGAAGTGGATTTGATGGAGTTGTCCAAATCGCAAGTAACCTTTTCAGTGGAACGGCGTCCGGAGTTCTGCTATCGGATGGCTTGCACGTTCTCACAGCGGCGCACGTCGTCGACCACGACAATGGCGACATCGGAGATGGCCACGTCGACCATGGTGTGTTCCAAATCAAAACTGATTTCCTAACTGCCGATGGTTCCGTCAGAACGATCGTTCAACAAATCAGTTCCGACAATATCTTCTTGCCATCATCGTGGGACGGGAATCATGAGCACGGAAGCGACATCGCGGTGTTCCGATTACCGGCCGTCGCTCCCGCGACGGCAGAACGCTACGACATATATCGTGGCGACGGCGAGCACGGGAGGATCTTCGATCTGGTAGGGTTTGGACTAACGGGAAACGGCACCGACGGCGTTCGGGAAGACAGCGGGGGACAACGCCGATTTGGCCAAAATATTTTCGATGTCAACACGGCCACTGATCGGCTCGGTTTTGATTTTGATGACGTAACGCCCTTAGGATACCGGCCGGAAGACCTAGGCCTGCCAGGTTTTGAAAGTATGGTAGCGCAAGGCGATTCGGGAGGGCCTGACTTTATCGATGGGAAAATTGCCGGAATCAATTCGTATCTACGGCCGGACCGTTTCGCGAAGTTTGGCGCAATTGGCATTGCCACTCGCGTCGCACGATTCACAGGTTTCGTCGACGGTGTTGGTGCAACACTACATGATGTCACTTTAAACATGGGGCTGCAGCCGATGGGGCAGGATGGAATGGACGATCGCATTGATGTGGAACAGGTGGATGGAACGTTGAACATCGCAGTTAACGGAATGCCGGTATTTTCGGACAGGATCAACCACATTTCCCGAGTCAGAATTATTGGAAGCTCCGATCGGGATTCCGTTATTCTCAACGAGTC
>JAGQPD010001314.1 GCA_020426865.1 Planctomycetales bacterium | reverse complement strand
GCGAGTTGCCGTCGCGGAGTTCAAGTTGTCGCCATCGTTGTCCGTGATACGTACCCGCATGAAGGTCGTGCCAGGTGTGGCCGTTTGCGGCACATTGATGGTGAAAGCGTTATTGCCGTTAGCCACGACGGCATTGGTGATCACGCGTTCGCCGGCATCATTGAAATCGCCGTCAATGTTGTAGTCGACCCAGGCACTGATGATCGATCCGACCGTTGAGTGGACATTGGCACCGATGTTGAGGTCCACTGCGAATCCCGGAGCAAAACGATTGGCGTTCACCGCGTCGGCTTCATCGTCGGCGCCGTAGGTATCGTCGCCTTGCGCATTGGCGGAGGAATTGGCCACGCTTTCGGCATCGAATGCGCCGTTCAGCCGTGATTGTGGAATTCCGGTCGCTGAATTGGTGTGTTCGGCGGTCCCATACGACGCGGGAGCGTCACCGAAGTCTTTTTCATTTTCCGCGGTTACGTTGATGATCGTGAACCGTGGAGCCGCGGCTGGGTCCGCTCCGTCGTTTACGTCAACGCGAATCGTGCGGCTGCCCGCGGGGCTGTCCGAGGAATTTCCATACGCCAACGACTCCAGCAACCGATCGACCGCTGTGGGAGTTGCCGATGCATTCAGGCTGACGTTCAAGCTGCTGCCGCTTGAGCCACCAGACATGGTACCGATCTGCACGCCTCCGTAGGAGATGTTCGACCCGCTGACGGTAATGTCGTCGGTAGTGGTGCCTGTGCCGTTGTCGGTATTGATGACCGTCAGGTTATCTTGGGCACTCCCCCCGGCGGAGTAGCTGACCGTGACTGAGCCGCCATTGAAATTCGGTCCGTCGTCGATCAAAAAGACGTTGCTGTCGATAACTTGGGGGGCGGTGTTTACGGTGTTCTCGTTGTACGTTACGTTTGGTGCCAACCCTAACAGTATCGGGCTGGTTGCGAGCAATTGGCGACCTTCGAGGGTCTCTGTCCCCATCGTACGCTTACCGCGGCGCTGTTGACGTTGGCGAAACCTTGATAGCAGATTCGACTTGCGATTGTTCGCGTTCTTTCTCAACATGGCTCATCAAACTCCTTGAGGCGTGGGGCTCGTTTTGCTGCGACATGACAGCAACTGGGCAAACTCAATGTCGTAACATTATAAACAATTTCAACCAAAACCAAATCTCAACCTGATACAACGGCTGCGCAATGCACAATTCCGGTTCAGCCGATTGCTAGAATAACCGAGATAGAAATGCTGTCAATGTCTTGGCAATAGTTTTTTTTGATGAAGTTTGCGCAAACCCCACAATCCGAACCTCATCATGGCAAATCTCGCTGAAATCGCCCGGAATGCGTTTTGTGCAAGTAAAAGCGGTCCGATTCCAGATGTTATTCCCCCAATACCCGTTTCTTGCTGGTCCATTTCGTCGACGAAGATTACACTAACAATTGGAATCTCGCGGCTGCCGGCTGGGTGTTTTCAGCGGGTTTGTGTTGAAACCATTGCGGGTTCTGACCAGCGTTGGACGCCCTGCACACCCCCTCGAATGGGTTGGATTCGTGTGGCCATTGGTGGTATTTTTGGCAGGGTTGGGCCGAATCCCGTTGTTCGGCGGTGGTGTCGGCAGGTAGGGTTGGCGGTGTCGTCGTTGTGGAATTGTCATTGAGACCGATTGGGCGCCACCGCATATGAAATCGGCCAGCCAGG
>JAGQPD010001313.1 GCA_020426865.1 Planctomycetales bacterium | reverse complement strand
GCCACCACGTCCAGCCCAATCGTCGGCTCGTCCAAAAAAAGCACTTCCGGCGAATGCAACAACGCTGCCATCAACTCCATCTTCATCCGCTCGCCTAACGATAACTCCCGCACCGGCTGCCGCAATAACTTGCCGACCCCTAACAGCTCGGTCAGCTCATCCAGCGTCTCACGAAACTGGCTCGGCGGCACTCGATAAATCTGTTGGTGCAGACGAAAAGACTCCTGAGCTGGCAAGTCCCACCACAGTTGATTCTTCTGTCCCATCACCAGTGCGAACCGACGGCGATAACTGTTCTCTCGTTTCCAAGGTACGTGCCCCATCACCGACGCCGTGCCACTGGTCGGCGTGATGACCCCCGACAACAGTTTTAACGTCGTTGTCTTGCCCGCCCCATTGGGCCCCAAAAAGGCAACAAACTCGCCCGCCTCCACGGCTAAATCGATCCCGCGGACCGCGCGCACCTCGCGATACTGCCGCCGAAATAACCCGCGCAATGACGCCGCCAATCCTTCGTTCTTCTGATAAACGCGGTACGACTTGGTCAGGCCATGAAGTTCAATGATCGGCATGCGACGATTATAACGCGACGCGCGCTCCGTTGTCGGCGCCCCGCACCTGGTGATTCTCGCGAACCTTTGGTTAATTTCACCAGGTCGTCCGCTGCGTGTGGCTCGGAAACAGTCCCCGTAACCCACGAAAATCAGCTGTTTTCGACAACACTGTGGGCAATTCGTGCGATCGGCACGTCAGGTGCATTGACCTTGTCCACTTCACCAACGCGACACACGTTCCCTCTGCCAGACACCTCGTCAAGTTCGGCACGACCGTTCCAGAACGCCACTCGTTGGTTCCATTTACGAAAGGGATCGTCATGAACAAGAAGCAGGGTTCGCCCCCAGCGACCGGCAAGCCTCGCTGGTACTTCACCGTTTGGGGCCGACTGACTCTCCTGGCAGCGACAGCAGCTGCAGTGTGGGGACTGGAGTTGTCGCTGGAGAATTGGCTGTGGCCACAATACGGGTCGGCCATGGCGATCCAGCAATTGACCGACAGCAGCCATGCCGCCCAAACGCTGCGTTCCGCGGCATTGATGCACGAGCAGCTTCCGCTGATCGCCGCCGTGCTGGTCGCGGGCGTGGCGATGGTCTTGTTCCTGCCCGGTTACCGACGTCGCTTGCAACTGCTGCGACGTGAACTGGCCTAGCTCCAAACACGATTGTCGCGGCGTCGTTCGATATCGGTCGGAACACAAGTAAGAATCATCAACCCCTGGGGAGTTGCCAATGAAAACAACCTATCGATTTCTTTGCCTATTACCAATCGTCGCCTTCGCCGTTGCGGCGGGATGTCGTCCGTATGACCGACCTGAGTTCGAAGAGATCGACACCTCGGAGACCGGCTTTTTGATCCCACTGGAAGGTGACACGTCGAGCCAATTGAGTTTCGAATCGGAAAAGTACCTCGACCAGCGTAAGGTGGCGACAAAGCGAGTCCAAGTACTGCATCGTTGGGTGCAAACTGGCCGCTTGCCCAACGTTGGCGAATATGTCGACACCGTACGCTTGGTAAAAGTCGATCGGTCGCCAGTCACTCGGGAATGGACGGCCGATTCGAGCAGCGGCACGAATAGCAAGAACGAAG
>JAGQPD010001312.1 GCA_020426865.1 Planctomycetales bacterium | reverse complement strand
GCCAGTGAAAGGATGTAGTCTCCGTGTGCGTAGAGATTCCCGAGCGTCACACCCATGTCGACACGATCGGTGATTTGGCCGGCTGTGACGTCTACTTGCAAAACTTCATTGTTGGTCGTCGGCAAATAGTAAAAATGTTCGCTGAGGAATCCCCGACCCGACGGTTGATGTTGCTGATCCAATTGCAATGGCTTTTCCCATGCGAGGTTGCCGTCCTCCAAACGGATACCGCGGACCGAATCGGCGCCCACGACCACGACTACACCCTGATGCACGCCCCCGATGTACAGTGATTCGTCGCGGGGGATGGGAGCCCACTGCTGTTCGCCCGTGAGCAGATCCAAACAGATCAGCTCGTCACCTTCCACCGGGGTAAGCAATACATGGCCCTCAGCGATCGTAATACTGCCGTCGAGCCAGCGACTTCCGTATTCATCGTTCGCGACGGCACGGATGCTGCGACGCACTCCGAGATGCAACTGCTGTTCACGCTCTGCGTTGTGTGCGTATTGGAATCCCCAGAGCAAGCTGCGAGTTGCCAGGTCGACTGCCACGACGGCTCCCGCCGATGTGGGACAGACGAGCACACCATTGGCATAGGACGGGCTGGCCCCCACGTGGCGACGCAATTCGTCCGTTTCAATCGTCATCGGCGGCTCGACGTGGGCGAGTTGCTGTGTCCATAGGATGTCGCCTGTGTCGGGGGAGAGCACAACGAGTCGGATCTCTCCACGGATTTCCATTACGCAATAGAGTCCATCGCTTAGCGGTAGTGGTGGGCCCAGGAAGACGCCCCCTTCCAGCTTCTGTTGATGGGCACCTGCTTCGCCCCCCACCATCCATAGGACTTTTCCTTGAGTGGGCAGCTCCAGGCAAATCATGGAATTGCCGACGACGTTGGCAGGTCCGCCAAATTGTCGAGCGTTCAGTCGTTGGATTACGGCGGCGCCGCCGAATACCGCCATCGTCGGATCCGAAACTGTGTTCGGCGGCGGGCTAATGACATACAGACGCTGGCCGTCGCTGCTCATTTGCGACAAAGCGGCTTGTTGCCAAATGCGATTCTGCAGCTGCATTCGGACCGCTGCCGCGGAATTGTCCATTACCGTTTCGTCGCCCACGACCGGTTCCAACGATTCCCATGCCGGCTCCCATTCCCGCACGCCCGTACTTAGGCGAATTCCCAAGACCCCCTCCGGACCACGCATCACCAACGTATCGTCGACGGCGATCAAGTCGAGTGCCGGAATGGCGGGAACGCGTTGACTGAGAAAGTGTCTGGTAATCGATTGCACGATGGCTTCGCTATTGGGCGCGTTGACGGTTTCGACCCGCCACGAGACCGTGGGTAATGGCAAGTCGCCGGCGGTGTTCGCGTTGCGGTCGGGGCCGCCGCGGAACATCGTCCACTGCGACACTCGATCCGTTCCCGCATATCGCTTCGCTTGGCCCGTGAGTTTGTCGACATATCCCAGCAATTGTGCCTCCGCGGAGTGGCCGGTTGGGTCGGGTGGCGCCAGCGTCTCGGTCGTTTCGCCCACTCGCACGCGCTCGTCACGATAATTGGCCAGACGAGCCGCAGCGGTGGCCGCCGCGTCGTCGGTTCCAGCCATCCGCCAACTGCTGGCCAGCAACAGCGACAGCTCAGGTTCGAATTTGGCCGCCGACGGCGAATCCGCCAGACGCTGCAGCGAGAGGGCTGCTGCCCAGGGCCGGTTTTCGCTTAAATGCAGACGCCCCAATAACATCGTCGCTTCATAGCCAGCAGTCGTATGGAAGTAGCGCCGGCTGACCTCGTTGATCGCGGCGACGTCCCTTTGAGAAATCGCCTCTTCCAACGCCCGTTTGGCCGCCGGCTGGTAGACTCGCTCAAATGCCTCGCGGACTTCCGGCGCACTGCCAATCATCCGCATCGCCTCCGCCTTCAAACTGGCCTGCCGACCCGCCTGCCCAATCTCGCCCACGAAATAGTCCTCAGTGTCCGAGGTTCCGAGCGTCTGGTTGAGCAGCTCCACGGCGTCGAGAAAACGCTTGTCTTCGATCGCTTTGGCCGCACGTGACAACGCCTGCCGTGCCTCACGCGGTGCCGGCAAAAAGACCTGACTGACCATCCCGTCGGCATCTTCTTCCTCTCCTTGGCCGTTCTGGAAGGGATTGAAAGGGAGGCCCGGCTGGGCCGACACCTCGACAAGCGGCCCGAGCAATAACGCTAACGCTACGAGTCCAAACGACGTAATTGTGTCTTTATGTATCATCCGGAATCCTGCTGTTTAAGGGCATTCTCCTGGTCACCCAACGCCATTGCCTGCATTTTGCCGGGTTTCACCGGGCCGCTGCAACCCACCCATGCGGCGCGTTCGGACCGCCAATTTTGCTTTACCCTGAAAATTTTCGGGGAAATTTAGCGGTTTTATCGCCGTTTCTTTCCAGCTTGGTCCGCTGCAAACCCATGCCAGCCGGCGACCGGCAGGAAATCCTCGCGAAATTTGCTTAAACGCTTATCCCACAATATCTTACAACACAGCGAAGCCCCAGGCAACGGACACGACGGTGCCCCCCCTGGTGGCGATTGGGAGCCCCGGATACGGCTTTTTTCCGGGAATTTTGCCAATAAACTCGCTCAAGGGCGGTTGCAATTTCCGAGCTAGAGTATTAAACCATTCC
>JAGQPD010001311.1 GCA_020426865.1 Planctomycetales bacterium | reverse complement strand
CCGCCAACGATGTTCCCAGCCGGGATCCCTATACTTGGACCCTCAGCGGTTCGAACGACGGCCTCAATTTTGCAGCTGTCGATACGCGTACGGCTCAGGATTTCGCCAATCGCTTTGAGACGCGACTTTACGAGTTCACGAACAACGTTCCGTACGAGTATTATCGTTTCGATTTCCTTACCGAGTTTGGAGCGACGGGCAGCAACGCGCCGAATTCGATCCAAATGGCCGAAATCGAATTGCTTTCCACCGGCCCAGTCAACTATGGCGAATTGCTAGGATTGGATCTGCAGAGTCCATGGAACGCTTCGCAGACGAGCGTCTATCAGCGGATCGACTTTGACGTAAGCGATCCCGCGGACCTTTCATCATTGACGCTTGAAATGCAATACGATGATGGGTTCGTCGCGTATCTCAACGGGCAGCTCGTCGCATCGGCCAATGCCCCGGAGTCGCTGACGTTTCAATCGAACGCGACGGCCGAACATGAGGATGCCGATGCCATTAAACCCGTCTCGTTCAACCTGACGTCGTTCTTGGACCGTTTGATCACGGGGCAAAACGTCTTGGCAATTCACGCATTGAATGTGGATGACGCCAGTCCAGACTTGCTGTCGATTCCCAAGTTGCTTGCCACGCGAGTACTCGACGACACGGTATCGGAGGCGTACATGCCGCAACCGTCGCCTGGCGCGACGAATGTGTTGCTCGGCGCGACGCTCGGTCCACTGGTCCAGAATGTCACCGAACAGGTCGCGCAACCGACGCAGAATCAGAGTATCGTTGTCACGGCGAAGGTCACAGCGACCAGCAGCGCGATTACCGACGTCGCGCTGCACTACCGCGTGATGTACGGTGGCGAGACAACGGTAGCGATGAATGACAACGGGACTGGACAGGACCTGACGGCGGGCGATGGCATTTACACGGGCGTCATTCCGAGCACGGCGTATGGACCGGGACAGATGGTACGGTGGTACGTAACCGCAGACAACGCTGTCGGCGGTGCGACGCGCATGCCGCCATTCTTGAAGCCCACCAATTCGGCGGAGTACTACGGTACCGTGGTGCAGAATCCTGGCGATTCATCGGATTTGCCGGTGTTTGAGTATTTTGTGCAAAACACGTCGGCTGCCGGCACTGATGCGGGGACGCGCGGTTCGGTCTATTTCCTGGGCGAGTTTTACGACAACGTTTTTGTGCGACGGCGCGGCGGCAATACGACCCAAGGACGTAAGTTCGAATTCAACGACGGGCACTACTTCTTGTTCGACCCGGTATATCCGCGAGTTGACGAGATAAACCTGAATGAACGGGGTGCCGAACCGACCTACATGCGTCAAGTTTTATCATGGGACGTATACGCGGCAGCAGGCGTTCCGGCGTCACTTGCACGCCCGTGGCATACACGTCTGAATGGTTCCTACCAGGACGTCCGAATTTTCGTTGAACAGCCCGATTCGGATCTCTTGCGGCGCACAGGGCTCGATCCCAACGGAGCACTCTATAAGGTCGGCGCCAACGGCGTGGAGAACTCGCTGACCTCATCCACCAACGGCATCAACAAGCGCACGCGCAAGGAAGAAGACAATTCGGACTTGCAGGCACTCGTCGACGGCGTGAATCCGAACAACCCCAATCGGATCGAGTATGTCTTCGACAATGTCGATATCGCTGCGGCGATCAACTACATCGCCGCCACTTCCATCATTCACGATAACGATGCGCCCCACAAGAACTATCACGTCTATCGCGACA
>JAGQPD010001310.1 GCA_020426865.1 Planctomycetales bacterium | reverse complement strand
TGCTGACATTTTATGGAATACGTCGGGACGCGCCAGCGCGAGGTGGCGGCGACGCGTGTAAAAGAATGGTAAAAGGTCGCCGTGCCGCGATGGGGCTTGGGGTTCTCCGCGCTGTTGCGCTAAGAAAACACCGCCGCGGCAACCGGTGCGTTGTTTCAGACCACATGCCGAACAAGGATCAAAGCATGTTCTTGCTTGGGCAACACGCTTCCTACGATGCTCGCGGCAGCTGCTTCCGCAGTGCGAAGCGACTGCAACACGGCGTCGGCCATGGAGGGATCGACAGCGATCAGCAGTCCTCCCGATGTCTGTGCATCAAAGGCAACTTCGAGTCGCATTGTGTCGGGACCGCCTTCGATCTTCATCAGCGATTCGGCGAATTGGCGATTGGACTTTGTGGCCCGCGTACGAAAGCCTTGTTCGACCAGTGCCTCGACACCCGTCAACAGTGGCAGGTGATCGACATGCAGCTGGATCGTGACACCGCTTGCAAGTGCCATTTCCGCGGCGTGTACTGCCAGGCCAAAACCGGTAATGTCCGTGGCGGCTCGGGCATTTCCAGCGCGTGCCGCGTCGCGACCGACAACGTTCAACTGTGTCATGCTCTGGATGGCGGCAGCAAGCACATTGTCGGGACATCGGTCCTTTTTGGCAGCGGTCGTCACGTAGCCGGTTCCGAGCGGCTTGGTCAGAATCAAGACATCTCCTGGGCGGGCATTCCGGTTGGTCATCAACTCGTCGGGGGCCACGATCCCGGTGACCGATAGCCCATATTTGATTTCAACATCCCGCACCGTGTGTCCCCCCGCGATCACGGCACCTGCCTGCTGAACGCGCTCCGCCCCGCCCCGCAAGATTTCGCTTAGTACCTCCAGCGGCAGCTGATCGTCGGGAAAACCGACCACGTTCAGGGCGGTTTTCGGCGTTCCACCCATCGCATAGACATCGCTCAAGGAATTCGCCGCAGCAATTTGACCGTAGACGAACGGATCGTCGACCAGGGGAGGAAAGAAATCGACCGTTTGCACGATCCACAGTTCGTCGGACAGGCGATACACCCCCGCGTCGCTGGCTCCTTCCGCGCCGACGATCAGGTTGAGATCGTGAAATGCTGGCAGATCACGCACAACTTGCGTGATTCCCTCAACGGACAACTTGCCCGCTCATCCAGCACAGCTGGCGTAATCCATTAATCGCTTTTTGCGACCGAAGGCCATTCGCGTAAACCTGGTTCGATGGTAGGAATCTGTCCCGGTTCATAGACGCAATCCGGTTCCGCCGCGAGCGGATTGCCGCTCACACCAAAGGCACGACTCCGACTGCCACCACAAAGATACCGATATTCGCAAATGCCGCAATCGCCCTCGAATCGATCAGGATCGCGCAGTGCCAAAAATGTCGGATGTTTTTGATAGACGTCAACAACCGAATCGCTGGGAAAACGACCGCAGACAATCGGCAAAAAGCCGGCCGGGAAAATTTCTCCCGTGTGTCCCACGAACATGATGCCGTTGCCGTCCCGGATGCCCAGGGGAGCGCGCTGTGAACGATGTGCCAAATGCTGCTGTTCACGGCCCTGATCGTCCACCGGACCGGCCAATGGATCACCTTGCTGCTGCAAGACGAAGCGGCGATAGTGCGGCGCCTCGGTTGTCTTGATGCCATAAGGCTGTCGCCTGGCATGGTGCCATAGCCGTGCAAAAACCTCTTCGTACTGCTGCGGCGAAATCCGCTCTTCATCGATCCCGCGCCCTACGGGTACCAGAAAAAACACAGACCACATCGCGATGCTCTCGCGCGATAGCAATTCGGCCATCTCGTCGATCTGATCCATGTTGCGTCGCGTTACCGTTGTATTCACCTGCACCGACAAGCCAAGCCCCTGCGCATCGTGTAGCATGCGCAACGTCCGCTCAAAACTGCCATCCCAACCGCGAAACGCGTCATGTGTTACGGCGTCGACGCCGTCGAGACTGATCCCCAATCGGCGAATTCCCGCACGCTTCGCTTCCGCTAACGCCTCCCGCGTCGCCAGCGGTGTGGCCGATGGCGTTAACGCGACCTGCAGGCCACGATCGACCGCATGGCGAATCAATTCAAATATGTCCTGACGCTTCAGCGGATCACCCCCCGTTAACACCAAGTGGGGTTGACGCGGAAACGTGGCGATCTGATCGATCAGTGCCAGCGACTGCTGCGTTGTCAGCTCCTCCGGATGCGAACAGGCTTGCGCCGATGCCCGACAGTGCTTGCAGACCAAATCACACGCTTGTGTGACCTCGTAATAAAACATCAACGGGTTGATTCCAAAGTCGTCGTAGCTGTAGTTTGCAAAAGTCATGTCTCTTGTCCAACAGACGTGCTACCGAAAAGAGGATGTGTATGTCCATAATTGCGGAGAGTTCGCGCGATGTCAATGGCCGGTACTCCGCCGGTGTTTTCGGTGAGCGGCCGCCCAACAGACGATGCTGACTGCAACGGTGAAGTCGGAATTGCAAAGGCGGTTTTGAACTTGGAACTGGCAAAACGATGCTCTTCGTCGTAGACTGAGGGTCGGACTTCCATCGCTGTCTCCTTGGTTGGACGAAGTATGATGAACTGCTGCATTACTATCCCACGGCAAGC
>JAGQPD010001309.1 GCA_020426865.1 Planctomycetales bacterium | reverse complement strand
GATACTGACCCCCCGCCCACCTCCAGCATGTACCGCCTGACCGTCGACCGTTGTTGCCACCCGTGCTCCTGATGCGTTACGATGAAGTCTGTTGTTCTTGGGGGACGACACGACCGAATCAACACGAGTCGGTTCACATGCGAAACTGTATCGCAAGACAGGAAAGTGTCATGCTGCCATTTCATGTAAGTCGGATGATGGGAACCAGTGCGAAGGTCTTGGGATTCGCTCTGGCCAAACCCGAGGGATTGAAGCTGGTATTTCACGACGAGGGTGTTGAGGTTGACCCGGACGACGTCGATGTTCATGCAACTTTCATCGCATGGAAGAACTTTCGAGGCCTTTCAGTGAAGCACGGCATTTGGGAAAGCCGCGTGTCGATCGAGGTCACATCCCTTGATGGGCTCGATGATGTTCCCGCTGTCCGTGACGGGAAAATCGTGTTAGACGTTCCTAAGCGGAATCGGGAGAAGATCGAACCGTTTGAACGTCAAGTGTCCGACTTTCAGTCCGGACGTCGAGGTAACGTCGACGAAGAGGTCGACGACCTTCTGGAGGAAACTCGCCGTATGCTCCAACGGCGTCACGAGTTTTAGTACCGCCGAATCAGTTGCCGTACGAACATCCGGAATTGCCGGATAGGACTATTGCAGGAACGGGTAGTTTCGCAATAGCCGGCGCTGCTCGTCAATGATGTGCCGTGTCGTGATGCCGGTAACGTCGACGATGACGGTCTCATCGTCATGACGCCGTTGGATCTTGCCGGTTACCGACAGTCGATCGCCTGTCGCGAGATGGACCTCGCCAGTGACTGTCCCGTTATCGTTCGGGACGTCATGAGAACCAATCCGCAGCCCGAATTCGGAAATCTCTGTGACGGGCCTTTCCTCCGATCCAATCACGATCGATGGACGTTCGGGTGTCGGATACCGCAAGCGGAAGAATCGGCGACGTTCCCTGTTCGGCTCTTCCACGGTCTCGCACGCTCCGCAAAATGACATTCCCTGACAAACCGGCCAAAACGCAAACGACTTGATTTCATGCTTTCCGGCCAGAAATTGTTCCTTCGCAGTATACCGATTTTATCAGGCCCTGAAAATGGGATTCACGGAAGACGAGTCGTTTTTGTGTACTTCTGCCATTGTCTCTCCAGACGCTGTGGCGAAACGGTAATCGACGTTCCTAGTTGTTGTGCGAAGAGCGAAACGCGCAACTCCTCGATCATCCAGCGGAATTGTTGTAGTTCCGGGTGGGGGGCCGCCATGGAATTCGGTGTCGCAGATGCCTCTTCGTATTGCTTCCAATAACCAGCAATCGTAGCCGTCTGCTCCTTGTCGCGCAGGTATGTGTCATTGCCCAACCGTTGAAGTCGCTGCCGCATTGCCAGGAAGAAACGTGGGAGTTCGGCGAGCCATTCCCACGGTGTCGTCGAGAATGCCGCGGGACTGGTCAGTTGTGAAAGCTGTTGACGCACGTCATGGACAGCGTAGCGTAACTTCTCGGCGACCTTTTGTTCCAGCTGCAGTTGCACCTGATGGTGTGCGTCGAGCAGATTCGGCAACAACTTGGCCACGTCTTGAGTCGCCTGTCCAATTCGTTCGATGGCGTTCTGTGACCGAGATTCGAAGGATGATTGATCCCTTGGCAACGGCCCTCTGTCCGAGAGGAACGCGCGATCCGCAATGAGCACCAGGACTTGTTCCTTTAGTTGTTCCGGTGTCATCCACCGTGATGCGAGCACGGTCAAACGGTTCCAATCGGGAAGCCAGCGGACTTGTGATCGCAGAGACTTGGCATGAATCAACGCGTAGAGCCGCCGTAGGCCTTGGCGATGTTGCCAACGGGCGGTGAGCAAATTGTCAAACAAGCGCAGCTGCACGTCCGCATGATTGTCGACCAGGGCGGGATAGGCGGGGACATCGATCGAACCGCGCCGGACCAGAACCTGTTCCGGCAGCTCGCCTAGGTCCCAGCTAGTCAGGGCATCGCGATGCCACCGCTGGTCAATTGCGACTGACGAGGAAGTAGTGGGCGCGTCAAACGTGATGGAGTTTTGCAGTTGTTTCAGGTCGCATCCTTCGGCAACGGCATTTCCTTCGTCGTCGAGCACGCGGACATTCATCCGCAAATGTGGCGGCAATTTGTCGAGCCGCACCGAGGACATTTCGATTGGTTCACCAGCAATACGACTGAACGCACCCAAGACGGCGGTCCAGAAATCGCCCTCGCCAAACGTAAGCTCTGCGGCGACTTGCCGTGCGGTATCAGGGGCCGGAATCAAGTTGCGACGGATCCCTTTGGGAAGTGCCCGTATGATGGCCGTCAGCTTTTCTTCGAGAACGCCGGGAACGAGCCAAGCAAGCTGGCCCTCGGTCAATTGGGCGAGCGCCGCCTGAGGAACATCTAAGGTGACGCCGTCGTCGTCGGCACCCGGTTCGAAGTGATAGTGTGCGGGGAGGTCAAGGATCCCGAGCGTCACAGTGTCGGGAAAGTTAGCTGTGCCTTTGTCGGAGACGTCGGCGTCGTCAAAATCGCCGGGCGACATCGTCAGCAAGTGCTCGTTGTCTGGCGACCCTTTCAGCCACCGGCGCAACCGGTCCAGGTCACAGACGTCGGATGGGATCCGGGCGTCATAGAACCGGTAGAGCTTGAATTGGTCGACCAGCAAGTCCGCGCGGCGGGAGCGGGAAGCGAGTCGTTCCACATCGCGTAGGGTTTGCTCGTTGTGCCTGAAGAACGCAAACTGCAGGGCGCGTCTAGGATCCGCGGCTCCGTTCTCGTCGCGTTCCGCGGCTTCCCAGACGTGTCCAACGCTGTGTCGTAGCCCTTCTCGGATGAAAATCTCGCGGGCAGCGACCGGATCGATTTTGTGGTAATGTACTCTCCGTT
>JAGQPD010001308.1 GCA_020426865.1 Planctomycetales bacterium | reverse complement strand
ATGATCGACGGGCCAGTGTCCTGCCATGGCAGTCAACGATTCGGCTATCACCGCAGAACCGCGTGACCACGTCCACCGTTCGATCAAAAAGCTTGGTCGACCGAACTGGGCCGACGAGGTTGGCATGAATCACGGGAACTCCGAGAAGCTCGGCCAGCTGTCTGGGTGCCTGCTGTACCATGTGGACCAGAGTCGTGTTGAGTTGGATGACCTCGTCGCGAGTCATTCCCGGAAAGCCTACATCCGGATCGATTGTGGGCCATGCCGAGCAGCCGAGTACGACGTCCACTTTCGATCGCAGTCTGGCCACGGTGCGATGGCGAATCATTTCCCAGCAGAGCGCGACACCGATCCGTGCGTTGTTCGTTACGAACTGTCCGCTTGCGTTGTTTGTGGCGCGCGCTGGAATGGAGCGATCGGAGATATCGATTCCCCGCTCGCGAAGCAGCCTCAGGAATTCGGCATCCTCCGCTCCAGCATAGTAGGCATGCTCAATCGGGCCGGACGGAAAATCCTTGTCGTGCGAGAATACTTGCCCGTCGGGCGTCACTAGGACGAACGTGTTATAAACGTGACTTTGCGACTCGGCCAAAAACGAACCGCCGATGGTCACGCCGCTTTGCGTGGCGACCGATTGGAGTCGTTTCACCGGTTCGCCGTCGAGGGGTTGATGTCCATTCAATAGTGAATCATCAAACGCCATTCCGGTCGTGAAGAATTCGGGCAGAACGATCCATTCGGCTTCTGCGGCAATCGCCTCCTGCACGAGCGCAAGGGCCTTGCGAAGATTGGCGTCGACATTACCCAATTCGGGCGTCATTTGAATCGCAGCAAATCGCAAAGTGGACGTCTTCGTGGTCATAGTCTGTTTTGCCGTCATCGATCCATTTCGCGTTTCAACCAAGCTCTCGCATATGCCCAATGCCGGTTGGCTGTTGCCACGGAGATACCCAAATGCTCCGCGACGTCCGGGATGCTCAAACCGGCAAAGAAGCGCAGTTCCACCAACCGCGCTTTCGCCGGGTCTTCATCTTCAAACGTTGCGAGGGCCGCGTCAAGTTGGAGCAGTCGATCATCACGCTGGGCGGTGGATACGATGTCCGTTTGAAGCTCGATGTGTTCCATGTCGCCGCCACGCTTAGTAGCTTGCCTCATGCGAGCGCGGTCGATCAAGATCCGGCGCATGGCACGTGCTGCCGCCCCAAAAAAATGGCCTCGGCTGTTCCAAGACGCGGACGTGGGACTTCCCACGAGCCGCAGATAAGCCTCATGCACGAGTTCAGTCGCTTGAATCGTTTGCCCTGCAGGTTCGCTCGCTACCCGCGCGCGTGCCAGCGCCCGCAGTTCGTTATAGACCAGCGGCAACAGCTCTTCGGCCGCCGCCTTGTCTCCCGATTCCATAGCCGCCAGAATCTTTGTCACTTCGGTCATCGCCACAATTTCTCGGTTTTTAACTCGGCATTCCGTGGAGGTTCTATTGGATAGTGCGGAGAATGAAGTTTCAACGTCTCGCAGAAAAGTCGGTCGTAACGAGAAAATTCTCCGGATTGCATGAGACAATCGGCTGAGGGACTACGCACTGATGGAGGGAAGTTCGTCGTCGGACTTTCCGCGATTGGGGCACGGCCCGCCACCTCAGGCCGAATATTGGGAGAAAACCTGTATGAGTCAACGAGGGGAGACCGAATTGTTTGCTCAAGCCCTGGAACTGCCTCCGGAGGCGCGGCAGCAATTTCTCCAACAAGCGTGCGCCGGCGATTCGGTGCGGCTGGCGGAGGCCATGGCGCTACTCGAGGCACACCATGCAGCCGACAGTTTGCTGGATGAAACGTGTTCGTTGTCACCGTTGGAGCCGGAGCAGCCGGGCACGATGATCGGCCGTTACCGGTTGCTGCAAAAACTTGGCGAAGGAGGATTCGGAGTCGTCTATCTCGCCGTGCAAAAACAGCCTGTTCTTCGGCAGGTAGCGATCAAAGTCATCAAAGCGGGACTCGATACGAAGGAATTCA
>JAGQPD010001307.1 GCA_020426865.1 Planctomycetales bacterium | reverse complement strand
ATTTTCAGCTGTTGGAAACCGGCACGCGACTGGAGGATATCCAGGCCGCTCGCGCCAACGTCGCACGCGCTCAGGCCCGGACCACATTTTGGGAGGGCGAATATCGGCGTATTGAGCAACTCTATCGCCAACGAAGCACAGTCACTGAATCGGAATACAATAACGCACGGCAGGAACTCGAGGCAGCCAAGCAGAGCGAAGGGATTGCTCAGGCGGAGCTCGAGAAAGCGGTTGCCGGACCGCGGAGTGAAGAAATCAAGGCGGCGTCAGCACAGGCGGCGGCGGCACAGCAGTCGCTCTCCATTGCGAAACGACAACTCCAGAAAGGGACGCTAGTTGCACCATTCGATGGAAAAATTCAAGCACGGATGATCGACCCAGGTGCGTACATCAATGTGTTTCCGTCCGGTGGAGCGCCAGTCGTCAGGTTGGTGGACTTGCGGGCGATCGATGCCGTGTTGGCTGTATCAGAGCGGGAGCGTGACTTGTTCCGTGCGGGCGATTCGCTGCAATTGGCATCAGCGGTACGGTCCGAGACTCGAGCGACCGGCAAGGTATCGGCGGTGGGTGAGTTGGCCGATCCGGCATCGGGAACGTATGAAGTCCGAGTGCGGATGATGAACAACGACTTGCAATTCACCGGGGGAATGGTGGTGACGGCCGAAGTCAAATTGACAGACGAAACGCCGAGGATCCAGGTGCCATTGACAGCGGTTCGAAGCGGCTACGGGCAAACGCCGTATGTGCTGTTGGCCGAGGAGCACGGTGATGGAAATGTGGTTGTCACGCGCTCGATCACGTTGGGGCCGGTTCATGGCAACATGGTTGCCATCGATGCGGGGCTTTCTGGCGGTGAGCAGCTGATCGTGCGTGGTCAACATCTCGTGTTGGCGGGTGATGCGGTGCGTGTCCGGCACGCGTCGGAACATGCCGTTGCTCAGAAACCGTAGGTGTTGCATGCGTGTCGGCAGCCTCGCCCGTCGTTATTCCCTGGTGGTAACCTCCGCCATGATCGTGGCCGTCGTCTGGGGGGGCGTCGCTGCCTATCAGCTTCCACGTGAAGAAGAGCCCAAGCTGACTTGGAGATTGGCGAACGTCGTAACTCGTTTGCCCGGTGCGTCTCCGGAGCGGATGGAGTCGTTGGTGACGGATGTCCTCGAGCATGCGATTGAGCAGGTGGATGACGTCGAACACATTTACAGCGTTTCGCGCCCCGGGCTATCTTTAATTCAAATTGAACTGCGAGATTCGGTTGTCGACGCTCCGCCGGTCTGGCGGAATGTGCGCCAAAAGCTGTCAGAATCGGCACTGCAACTTCCCCGTGGAAGCATCGGGCCGGAACTGGACGATGAAATCATGGGTACGTTCGCGATGCTCATCGCTGTGGCGGGTGATGATATTCGTCCCAGACAATTGGAAGAAATCGCCGAGGAACTAGAGGACCAGCTGCGCCTTCTTGATGACACCACCTCGACATCGCTGTTCGGCACTCAGCGCGAAGTCATTCAAATCGAACCGAAGCCGGCGCTGCTCGTTGCCTACGATCTATCGTTCCAAAAGCTCGCAGACATCGTGCAACGTCGCAATACCCGACAGCCGTCTGGTAGGCTGGCGGTGGGGCAAAGCGAGTTATTGATCGAGGTAAATGGCGAACTGGAGACGGAGCAAGATTTGCGCGAAATGGTCCTGATGGTCACGGAGGATGGCCGGACGGTACGGTTGGGCGACGTGGCACAATTGCAGCGTACGATCGGCACGCCCAAAGACCCCGTGGTTCGAGCCAACGGGCAACCGTCGATCGTATTGGGCGTTCGCTGCCGACGTGGCGTGCGGCTGGATCAGTACGGCAAACGCGTTCGTGATATTGTCCAGCAAGCTCAGCAAGGACTTCCGCAGGGTATCTCGCTTTCCATTGCCCACGACCTATCCAAGTATACGCAAGAACGGATGCGCGGCTTGGGGACGAGCATGTTGATCGGCGTGTCGTTAGTGTTTGCTTCCCTGTTGGTGTTCATGAATTGGCGCAGTGCGATCATCGTGACGTTGTCCATTCCATTGACGGCGCTGTTCGTGGCCATCACGTTTTCGATCGTCGGCATCCCGCTCAACGAAATGTCCGTGATGGCGGTGATCATGGCGATGGGGTTACTCGTGGATAATGCGATCATTGTCACGGAGGAAGTGCAACATTCTCCGTTGCCGGATTCTTGGCAGGCGGCGGCTGACGCCGGAGACCAGTTGTTTGTACCGCTCTTGGTGTCGACCTTGACTACCGTGGCGGCGTTCTTGCCCATCTATTTGCTTCCTGGAGGGACGGGCGAATTCGTGCGAGCCATACCGCTGGGGGTCGCAATCTGCCTGATCACTTCCTTGCTTGTTGCGACGACAGTCGTCCCGCAATTGTGTGTCATGATTCTGCCTCGACGGGTTTCGGACGGTCAGAATGGCGACTCGTACACAACTGCCGCGCGGTTCATCGACGGCTACCGATCGATATTGGGATACTGCTGTGACCATCCGCTGTTGTTGCTCGGCGCTACGACGTTCGCCATGGTGCTTTGTGTTTGTCTTGGACTGACGCTGCGGCGAGATTTCTTCTCGCCGGTGCAGCGAGAT
>JAGQPD010001306.1 GCA_020426865.1 Planctomycetales bacterium | reverse complement strand
GCCGGCCGCCAACAGTTCCTCGACCTGCTGCGGTATCTCATCGAAATCCGCGATGGCGGACAACTTGCCGCCCGAAACCTGGAGCCGGCCCCGCATCTGTACGCCGCTCGGCCGATTCCCGCTTACGAACAGAATATCGACCATGCTGCGATGATCGCCGAACTTGGCGACGAGAATTTCAAGCGAGGTAAAGCGATCTATCAACGAGTTTGTGCAAATTGCCACGGCACGCACGACACAATGGGTTCCCTGCCCACGTCATTGCGATTTGCCACCGGTCAGTTCAAAAACGGCAGTGATCCTTACACCATGTATCAAACGTTGACGCGCGGATTCGGCATGATGCAACCGCAAACATGGATGGTGCCGCAACAAAAATATGACGTGATCCACTATATCCGCCAAGCCTATCTCAAACGTCACAATGCCAGCCAATACGTGGAGGTGACCGACGCGTGGCTGAAGTCGTTGCCAACGGGGTCGTCACGCGGCCCCGACGCACAGGTGATGGAACCATGGATTACCATGGACTATGGTCCCATGCTGATCAACACCTATGAAATTGGCGATGACGGGCACAATTTCGCATACAAGGGAATCGCCGTGCGTCTGGACCACGGTCCTGGCGGAGTCGCACGCGGGCGACACTGGATGATCTTCGACCACGATACACTGCGAGTCGCGGCGGCTTGGTCGGGCAGCGGATTTATCGATTGGGCGGGCATCCACTTCGACGGCCAACACGGCCGGCATCCGCGAGTGGTTGGCGCCGTGGCAATCGAAAATCGAACCGGACCCGGTTGGCAACATCCCACGGACGAGACGTGGGAGGATACTCGGATCGTCGGCCGAGATGGCAGACGCTACGGACCGCTGCCGCGCGAGTGGGGTGATTATCAGGGAGTGTATCGCCACGACGACCGGGCGATCATCGCCTACCGGATCGGCACGACCGATATATTGGAATCCCCCTTACTGCTAGCGGACCAGCCGACACCGGTTTTCGCGCGACGCATCGAACTACAACCTCACGCGTCGTCGCTGACCCTACGTGTCGCGGATTTACCGGCGGATGCGACATCGCCGGCAAGCATTAACAGCGAACACGTCATCATCGGCAACCAAGAACAAAATGCATATCTGGTGGCCGGCGTCCGTGACGCTACGGCAACTACGGAATGGATCGTCGACGACCGCTCCGTACAACTGCGTCTACAGCCCAGCAACACACCCGCGTCACTTACGCTGTGGTTTACGTCCGTCGACGCAACCGACAACGCCACGGGCATCGTGCAGCAGGTCGAGGGCCTTGCGCCCGCCGACGGGTCGTTGTCAGACTCAATCCATGGTGGCGAGCCGACGATGCCAGACGTTGTTACGACTCAACCTGTCGTGGGAAGCGACGACGGTTCATTTGCCGTCGACGTGCTCACGTATCCCGATGCCAATCCGTGGCTGGCACGCGTGCGGTTGACTGGCTTTGACTTTTTTGAGGATGGCGACAGCCTGGCGATTTGCAGTTGGGACGGCGATGTATGGAAGGTGACCGGGGTTGACCTGCTGGACGGTCCACTCACCTGGCGCCGGGTCGCGCGGGGATTGTTCCAACCGCTGGGGCTGCGAATCGTCGACGGAGAGATCTTTGTCACGTGCCGCGATCAGTTGGTCAAACTGCATGACCTGAACGGTGATGACGAAATCGACCACTACGAATCTTTCAATCACGATCATCAGGTGACCGAACATTTTCA
>JAGQPD010001305.1 GCA_020426865.1 Planctomycetales bacterium | reverse complement strand
CGACAGCCGATGCACCAGTTGTAGTCAACGACCACGATGCCGTCTTCCTCTTTCCATGTTGCAACCACCGGGCAAGCGTCGACACACGGCGGATTGTCACATTGTTGGCATTGTACCGGAAGGTAAAACATTCCTTCGGCCGGGACTGCATGCATGTACGTCGTATTTCCCTTGCCCATGTCCATGGTCCCTTTGGGCATTTCTAAAATCCGAATGTACGATTGATTGGTGGCACGGTCGTGGTTGTTTTCCAAATGGCAAGCTTCCATACACTTGCCGTTCCCATTGCATAACGAAAGATTCACGCCGTACACGAATTTTGTGCCGGGAATGGGACGATCGTCAGTGATGGTCACCTCGGCTCCGTACTCGTCCCTGGCCTCCTGCTCGAGTCGGGCGAATACCGCGAGCTTGTCGGTCTCCGATAGCTCCTGGTAATGCTGCTGCCAAAACTCTTCCGGTGAGATCTCCTCGAGAACCTTCTTCATCGGAGCCATGGCGCCGACGAATGCCGCAGCACCCAAGGTCGCACAGGCTCCTTTGACTGCCGTCCGCCGTGACAGGATTGGCAAGGTATCTTTCATCGCGCACTCGTCGGCTGGATCACTCGTGGTAAGATTTTGACTGCAAGAACCTGTCGTGAGCTTTAAATGTCGGTATCATGTCCGGAAACTTCGGCACGTGTGGGTCATGGCAATCAACGCAATTGTTACGTTGGCGAGGTCCACGACTGAGGTCCCAATACCCCGTCATGCCACCATGGTCGCCTCGCTGGTAGGCCTGAAATTGCTTGGAATGACACTGTCCACACAATTGCATCACATCGGTGTAAGCGACCGCCGCGCCATCGGCAAACCGCAGCGTGTCCGCGTCGGCAGGATTATGGCAGCCGTAGCAAGCAAGTGTCCCGTGCCTAAATGGCATTCCCTGATGAAACGCCCGTAAGTCTGCCGGTTGCCGGATCCCCATGTTGGCCGGCCGTAAGGAATGGCACGTCGAACAGGATACCGCGCCGGTCCGGCCCGGCCAATCGCCTTCTTTTAGTTCAATGACTGGCGGACCACTCGGACGCCGAACGTCCACAGGGAACTTCCCCCCCTCTCCGCGAACACTCTCGTGGTCATTGGCGTTGCCGCCGGATGCTGCAGATGCCAAGAAGCGGTCGTTGTGTTTTTGAGACGGCACTATTTCGGTGGATGTGTTACCCCCCAAAGCCGCCTGCCACAGCCGCCCGACCCGCTCTTGCCAACCGCCCCCGTAACCAGTTGCAAAGGGAACTGCCATCAATGCGATGATGATGCTGATCATCGCAAGAAGTCGCACAGTGAGAATCTTGTTCATTGTTTGTCGCTTACCTTGATGTTAGACTAACTGGAAGGGGGGACAATATCAAGGGGAATCCCCCGTGTGGAACAAATGCTTCGACAGTAGTTTTGCGGTGAGTAGGCTCGCGTTCTGAGAGAGAGATTCCATGCCTGTCAGCGGATTGGTCGTGACCTTCAGCGACGAGCCCCAGGTGCACGCGGCGACATTGACAACCATTCGACAAGAGTCGCGGATCACGATTGGCGTAGAAGCGGCCGGCCGGTTGGCGATCGTGTTGGACACATTGACGCCGGAGGAGGACCGCCAATTATGGGAATGGCTACAAGAGCTGCCGGGAGTGAGGTTTGTGGAAGTGGCGTTTGTTGGCGTGGAACAATTCAATCGGAATGCCATCGAAATATCCGGCAAAGCCATCTGTGCGAGGCACACGGACGATTCTTGTGGTCCGGAAGGGGCAGTTGATGAACGGTGAGCGCCGCGTTTTTCTTAAGTCGGCGGCGATGACCGCGGCAGCATCCGTCGTAGCGATGCGTAACGGCCACGCGCAGCAATCGCTGCCGATCCTTGATAACGCGGCCGATCAGCAGATGGAGGCCGCTGGTGGAGTGCGTTGGCACAAAGCACCTTGCCGCTTTT
>JAGQPD010001304.1 GCA_020426865.1 Planctomycetales bacterium | reverse complement strand
CAGTATAAAACATATGGCGGCGACAAGACCGCCAGCGCCGATACCGGGTGATAGGAATTCCACATAGAGTGCGATAATACCGGCAAAGATCAACAGGAAAGTGATGAAGGGATGGTTCAGAAATGCCGCCGTGGTATCGACGCTGGTCCACTGATACGTCGTTGGTGTCCCCTCGATGCCGTATCGTCGGAAAAACTCTGCATCATCAGCGACGACGGCGTTCGTCAGTCCCAGTTGCAGAGCCCGTCGGCCGTTGACGTGCAAGAAGCGGTCCTTTTGCGTTTCGCTGACGATATTCAGCTTTTGCCAAGCATCAGGTTCATCACTCCCCTGGATATCGGCATCGTTCCACAAATGTTCCTCTTCCGTGCGAGTGTGGCGCACTCGGTAGACGACAGCATCGCGATCAATCATCGCTTCTGCCAATGCCGGCGGTCGACCTGTTGCTTCGGCGATCGTGCGCATCCGTGTGGCAAGTTCGCTGACAACCTTTGCGTCAGCGAACTTGAACATGAAGTCTTCATCCAGGAAAATAACACCCGCGTCGCCAATCACGGCGTTAGGACGCATGACAATGTCATCGCAGGCAAGTGACATCAATGCGGCGCCGCTAATCGCCTCTTGTGGGATGTATGCCACGATCTCTGCCCAGTCGATGTCGAGCAAATGCGCGGCAATGTTCTCGGTCGCTCCCAACTCGCCGCCAGGGCTCTCGATTCGTAATATCACCAAATCCGCTCCGGCCCTCTTGGCCAATTCGAGCTTGCGATACAGATAGTGCTCGGTATATCGATTGATTTCGTGATCGAAACGAATGACGACCGGGTGCTTGGCGTGCGGCAACGGGGATGGCATGTTCGGCACCGGCTCGTCCTGCCGCGGAACGTCGTCCGGTTGCTCTGGCCCCGGTTGCTCCGTTTGTATGGCTTGCTCCGCAATGCACTGCGACAGCACCGACGTTTTCCAGACGATGACAGCGATCGCGAACCAACTCACTGCCAACGATGCGCGACGAAATCTGCACCAGATTAGCTGGCAGCGCTTTTGACACGACGGATTCCTGAGTATCATATCCATTGAGGATCCCACGTATGAGTGATGAAATTCAAGATCGCCCCAATTCCCATCGCGAACGTTTACCATCATGGCGGCACGTTATTTGGCGTCAGCTGACATGGCGAAAGGTGCTGGCGGCCACTTTGGTGATCGTTTTACTTTGCTTGCTGGCGACACCGACGATTGTCAATCGAAGTTGGTGCCGTCTTTGGATTCTCGATAAGATCTCGGGCAATATCAAGGGTCACTTCTCCGCGACCGATTGGCGTTTCGGGTGGTGGGTGGCCCCACGTTGTCAGCAATTTCGGATCCATCCACCGCAGGGAGCCTCACTGTTGGAACTCCCCTCTCTATCGGGCAATCGTACGCTGCTGCAATGGCTTTTCACCCGAGATTTGGGGGACTTCCAAATCGAACGGCCGCTTCTGCGGTATGAAGAGACTCCCGATGGCTCGAATTTCGCGCGGACATTCAATGAGCCTCCACCAAGGCTGCGTGAATATCTGAAAAAACTGGCCCACACCTACTCTGGATCGGTGACTGTCGTCGATGGCCGATTTCAATACTTGGGGGGGCCAGGCCGGCCAATGTGGGAGCTGAGCCCCCTGAACTACGGTCTTCACTTGACGCCGCCGACCGAAAAGGACCCATCCCCCCGCGTCACCATCGACGCATCACGTCTGGTTGACCATTTTAAACTTGACCAGCCCATTTGCAACGATCTGATCAAATTCGTGGCGCCCGTGCTGGCCGATGCGACCTGGGTTGAGGGAGAAGCGTCTTTCAGTCTGAGTGAGGCGCACTTTCCCTTGGACGACCCGAAGGCGGGAAGGATCCAGGGGGCGATGACGATCCATTCTGTTCGCGCAGGGCCAGGTCCCATCATTACGACACTCGCGCAGCGATTGAAGTTGCCCGAGGCATTGGATCTGGTGGAAGAGAGCGTGATTGAATTCGAAACCGTCGAGCAGGCTGTGCATCATCAGGGGTTGCGGTTTCGTCTCGGGCAAATTCATATCGAGACTTCCGGATGGATCGGCTATGACGAATCTCTGCGAATGGTGGCGCGGGTGACCATGCCGACCTTTGACGAAGACACAGGGCCTTTGCGAAGAATGGTCAGTGGACGAACATGGGAGTTCCCTATCGAAGGGACTCTCTCCGATCCAAAGATCAAATTGCCCGACAATGCGTCCGACGGACTGACGGACCTCGTCGAGCAATTGCCCGAGATGGCCGACAAGAGCCGCGAGGCAGTCGAGATGCTGATGCAGGGGTTGCGAGATCGTCGCGATGCAGTCTTGGAGCGACGACGCGAACGTGTCGAACAGGAAGAGGGGGCCGAGGAAGGCGGTCCCTTGTTCCCGACGCGACCTGGCGGACTTATCCAACGGTGGCGTGAGAATCGAGCGCGGCGGAATGCTGCAAATGAGAACGAGTAACGAGAAGCGTGGCGATCGGCAGTTTCATGTCCAACCGGTGTTGTGCCGTAACAAAAAATGGGGACAACCGTCGCTTCTCCAACAGTTGTCCCCACCGTGTGATTGTCAAGCCAAGGGCTGGTTAATGATGATACAGGCCACCGTTACGAACGGCGACGGATCACGGACAAACCAATCAACCCTAGCAGGCCGAGTACGGCGCTCGTCGGTTCGGGTGTGGCCACGCCATTGAGCAACGCACCGAGATTCAGATTGCTGGCACCCGGATGATTCGCTCGGAGGATCCCCCAATCGAGTTCGTCGGTGATCCCGTCCATATTCAGGTCACCGAACCCGCGGCTGTTCAAGTCGCCGACGATCAAGCCGTTGACGCGATTTTCGTGCCGCCAATTGGCGATGAAGGCAGAGACGTCATCGGTGGCGACCGACCCACTTCCGTTTCCATTGACGGAACCATCTCCGTTGATGTCGCCGGGGTTGACGCCACTAAGGGCATCGGCCACAAACCAGTTATCGGTCGCCAGGCTAAAGTTACCATACTCGACCGAGTTTGTTTGCGATTTACCCAGCACGAACAGTTCCAGCGAGTCAAGGTCGCCTTTAAAGAAGCTGTCAGCACCGGGGAAAGTGTTAGTCAGGTCGCCGGTGTTGGAGCCGACGACGAGTGGCGAATTGTCAGCACCGTCATAGCCGCCACCTCCTGTCGCTACGGCAACGCCGTTAACGAACATGCGAGCTCCGTTCGCGGCACCGTTGGGCCGAACCACCATGACGTGGGACCAAGTGCCGAAATCGACGGGAACGCCCGAGTCAACATCGGCACCGGCATAGCGCAGCACCCAATTGTTGCCGGATGAGATACCTGCACCATGCTGATTCGTGTCGCGAACGATTGCCTGCGTCGAACCGGCGGCGGTGGCGTCTGGGCGAACCCACAGTTGGAACCCACGATTGGCAATACCGGTGTAATCTAGTGGTCCGGCGGGAGTTCCGCCGGTAGACGACACGTTGGTGGATGGCAAGCCCAGGCGATCGCCTTCGAGGTAGTCATCGACACCGTCGAACCGAATCCCCAGGCTACTTCCATCTGGCGTGGTCACATTAACATACGTCGGGCCGTTGATAGCGCGCAGGTCATTTAGGTCGCCGGTGTTGGGAGTTCCTTCGCTGTCAAACGTCGTTCCAAAGCTGTTTCCGGTACCAACGCCAGCACCAACGCTGGCACCTTCGCTGGTTTCATCGCCAAATTGGAAACTGCGATCCACGCCGCGAGCGGACGCAACGGTGGAAGCGACCAGCAGGCCGACGGTGGCGACAGCAAGCGCGCCGGTCGCGCTGGTGCTGACAGCTGCGACGTTCTTGCGGCGTCGGAAGCCGAACAACAAGGAAATAGCAGAGAACATAAGCAATCCTGTGGTTGGTTCGGGAACGGCTGCCGTGGAGGCGGCAGCGGCAGCGTTGCCGAAGTTATCTTTCCATACGGTATAGTCAGCGGCGTCAATGGTACCGTTGCCGTTACCATCGGCGTCGAGATTTGTCGAGGAACCGAAGTTATCCTTCCAGATTGTGTAGTCGGCGGCAT
>JAGQPD010001303.1 GCA_020426865.1 Planctomycetales bacterium | reverse complement strand
TCGATTCGCTCGTCCTCATCACATTGGGCGGCTCGAAGGTCGCCAACTCGCAACAACTCTAGGAAACGGTTCCCAAGGATCATCGCGAGATTGATTGGCGGACAGTCTGACGCAGTCCGACAAAGCTCGATAGCGGTCGTGTAGTGCCGTATCGCCTGGGCAGGATTTCCACGGCGCCCCGTAAAGTTGCCAAGGGCATCCCACACCCACGCAGCCCAGCCTGGTCTACCATCTAACGCGGGTGCGCCTGCAATAGCCCCAAGAATGGCCGAGCTTGCCGTGAAAGCATTCTGCACGAAGTACAATGGGCGCGCGAAAACGAACATGATCCGAAGGGCTTGGACATGATCTCCAGCGTTTATGGCGTCCTCGCAAAGGGAGACCGCCTCTGGTACTGGCTGCCTTAGCGACTCACTGCTTCGTATTGAGAACGGAACAAGGACTTCAAACGGTTGTGGCCATCCGGGCAGTTCGTTATGAAGGAAGCTCCTAGCAACGCTATTCTCGTTACGCATTGCAATCTGCTGCCATTTCCCATGCGAACTGCCTTCGACGACAAGCGCGGGGTCGGGGCCAAACCGCGTACCATATCGTTTACGAGGAAGTGACCGAATCTGGCTGCCGGCAAGATCAATCTCACCCAGTGCATATGCGAACCCTTCATCAGGCTCGTGTTCGCCGAAAAGTGTGCCGCCTTGCATCGTATGCCATGCCGTACCAGTCGACATGGTTGTCTTGTACATCGAACTCTTGTGCACGTCGCCATACAAATGAACCGCGAAATAGCCGGTTGCAAGAAAAGCCTCTTGAAACTGTGATCGACGAAAGAAGTCGACAAGCGGATCGTGAGTGACGATCAGGCATAGATCATGGTTCCGGCACCATCCGGGCCCGCCGACTGCGTCCAATTGTGGGATACCAACGCAACCGGTCGCATCGCCAGACACGCATAGAAAGACGGAATTGAGGCATAGGACGCCGATTCGATAGTGTCCGGCCATGAGCGTCACCGCATGGTCACCCGGCAGCAAACCTCGTTGTAGCAACGTCGGCTTTGGTACATCAAGGCCAGTCCACCAGTTAGAGTACTCGCCAAAACACCCTTTCAGAGACTGGCGGAGATCATCTTGCAAGCCAGTGAAGAAGTCCTGCTGTTGCTTAGGCTCTCGATCCCATAGTTTCGCCAAACCCTTGAGCGAGTCACTCGCTAGGGTTCGATCAAGGTCGTGATTGCCCGGAACCGCGACGAAGACAGCGTCAGGGGCCATGGCCGCGATTGTGCTGATGAACTCTGTGAGATGTTGCTTGGAGGCGTCGCTCCAGTCGCTGCAATTCACAAAGTCACCGGACAGAACCACTAGGTCTAGCGTCTGTGGTTCATGCCTGTCGAGGTCCTGTGCGAACATGTCAATCGCGATGGAATGCCATGGGGGCCGAGTCCCACTGAAGTGGAAGTCAGACAAGTGCAAGAAGCGGAACATACAGCCTCCCTTCGCGATAGCGTGTCACGCAAGCAGCTAGTTTAGCCACACGCGCAGATTGCGCGTACCTGTCGCACATGCGCACGAGGCCAACCCAGACTTTCGGCGGAGGGCGAAGCGCCTTTCCACCGCCTGTTTCACACTCGAACGACCCAATTCCCATTTTCGCTTTCAAATTGTCGCCGTTCAGCCAGTCAGGAATCACAAGCGCGACAAGTCCGAAACCTCACGGCTCTTACGGTTGCCCGTGCAAAATGCGATTCGTTTCCCCCAGACCTTCCCTCTCGCTTGAACACTCCCCGCTCACGCGTCCGTTGACTTGGCAACCTAGAGCCGGGGCCGGCCCCGGCAAGCGGAAAATCGGTTCCTCCTAAAGGCCCCTCCCATTTTCCGCTGGCCTGGGCCGCTGGCGCTCCGGCCGATCCGGCTACCTTGGCGTGCCGTCAAGGCCGCGATGGGCGCGCCCGGAACACAAGCAAAGGAGTAATCTCATGACCAACGAATCCACCTCCAACAAGCGTCCCACGCACACCGCCTATCAGGTCCGCGACAACGACGGCGGCAGAGCCTTCTGGATCCGCATCGGCTCGACCTGGGCCCGCAACGACGGCAACGGGTTCAACCTGCAGATCGACGCCGTCCCACTCGACGGTCGCGTCGTCCTTCGCGTCGCCGGCGAGAAGAAGTAACGCGCCATCACCCCTCGCGGGCGGGCTTCGGCTCGGCGCAGGGATTCTCTCGTGCGATCATCAATACCGGGGGATCGCGCGAAGGTTGTTCCGGTAACGCCAGAACTCAATGGCTCCGAAATCGACCGCCAGAGCCACAGCTTCGTCGAGATCGCTGATCGTCGCCTGATTCACAACAAAGTTAATCCCGAAGGGTGCCGCGCTTCGAACGAACGGAAGTCGTTCCAAAAAAAGCACTGAATGACCGCCGCGCAGCCGCTCGGATGTGTTTCCGATGCCGTCCATGCTTACGCGTACGAAATGCCGCTCCCCCTCAAGCGTCTCGCTAGTTTCGAATCGAACCGATGCCCATGAGTCGTTAAAGTAGTAGCCATACCCGTGGCCTCAGTAATAAATCGGCAGAGCTCTGGAAGCTCGCGGTAGAGAGTCGGTTCTTCGCCGCCAAATCCGATCCCTAGGCATTTGATTCGATCTAGTTCAATCAACCACTGCTGGACGACCGAAGCCTCCGATGCGGCCGCTTGACGCGCTCACGTCTTCACAGTGCAAGTCCGGCTAGCACGCTCCGTACCAAACCGCCCCATCGGCTGATTTCACGGAGAAAAAGTTCAACTGGCGTCCTGTCGCCCCGATTCCTGCCTAACATTTCCAACGGTTGTCAGCGGCGGAGGAGTGGCGCAGTTGGCGCTACCGCCCCGACTGCCTTGGTTGTTGGAACAGTTACACGCCTACCGCGAAGCGGGTTCTGCCGGTAATCTCTCAAACGTCCTCCGTTATTCAGGGAGCCGAAATGACCGTTTGCGCGCTCGGTTTGCTGGCGTTGCTACAGGTGGCGCCGCCGCCGTCCATGTCGTCACGCGTGGAAGAGCTGCTGTCCCGAATGACGCTGGAAGAGAAGCTGGGCCAACTCACGTTGCAATGGGGTGGCGAGATAAGGGACACGAATCCCGGCATCCGCGAACAGAAACAGGAAGAGACGTTCGGCGTGGTGCGATCGGGCGCATTGGGGGCCATCATTGGCGCCCACGGAGCCGAGTACACCAACCGCGTGCAACACATCGCGATCGAGGAGTCGCGCCTCGGGATTCCGGTGTTGTTCGGAAACGACGTGATCCACGGCTACCGGACGATTTTCCCAATTCCATTGGGTGAAGCCGCCACGTGGAACCCGGAACTCATACAGGCCGCCGCCCATGTCGCCGCGACGGAAGCGCGCGCATCGGGGACGAATTGGACCTACGCGCCGATGGTGGATTTGTGTCGCGATCCGCGTTGGGGGCGCATCGCCGAAACGTCCGGCGAGGACCCATGGCTGAGCAGCCAGATGGCCGCCGCCCGCGTGCGCGGTTTTCAGGGCGACGACCTGACCCGCCCCGACGCCGTCATGGCCTGCCTGAAACACTTTGTCGCGTATGGTGGCGCCGAGGGCGGGCGCGATTACAACACGGTCGACATTTCGCGGCGAACACTGCATGAGATACACCTGCCATCCTTCAAGGCGGGGGTTGAGGCCGGCGCGCGGACGCTGATGAGCGCCTTCAACGAAATCGGCGGCGTTCCGGCGAGCGGCTGTCGATACACCCTGCGCGACGTGCTGCGCGACGACTGGGGGTTCGACGGGTTTGTCGTCAGCGACTGGACTTCCGTCACCGAGATGATTGCCCACGGCTTCGCCAAAGACGCCGCCGACGCGGCTGAAATCGCAATCCGCGCCGGCGTTGACATGGATATGGCTTCATTCAGCTTTCGGGATCATCTGGATGAAGCCGTGGGTGAAGGCCGTGTGGATATCACCCTGATCGACGACGCCGTCCGCCGCGTGCTGCTGACGAAGTTCGAATTGGGCTTGTTCCAGAACCCATACATCGACACCAACATCGAAAAG
>JAGQPD010001302.1 GCA_020426865.1 Planctomycetales bacterium | reverse complement strand
AGCAGCGTCGACTTGCCCGAACCGCTTTCGCCGACGATGGCTACTTTCTTTCCGGCGGGTACCTCCAGTGTCACGTTCTCCAGGACGTTTCCTCGACAACCGTAGCGGAAGCTAACTCCATCAATTCGCAATGACTTCGTGATTCCGGTCATGGGGATCGCGTGTCGGTCCCCTATCGACTCAACCGGCAAGTCCGTAATCTCCGTGAACCGATTCATGGCGACCAGCGCATCCTGGATTTGCAGATTAACTCCGGCCAAACGTTCGAGAGGATCCAGCATGTAAGCAAGCAGCGACGAAAAGAACATCAATTCGCCCACGGTCAATTCACCCGCGACGACACGATGGCCTCCATACCAAAGCACAACGATACTCGCCACGGCGGTGACAAACATCCCGGCACTACTCATGCTCAGGTCCAACATCTGCAAGCCGAAATTCGCCTGCACCGTTTGCAGTAGTCGTGACTGGCTATCCTCGCTGCGTTGACGTTCCAAGCCAAACGCCTTGATGGTATCAACGCCGGAGATACTTTCCACGAGGTGTGCCGAAAATCGAGCCGACTGCTCCATAGCAGCCCGAGATCGTCGCTTGATTGCCGGCTGATGCAGCACGACGGAGCCGATAAGCAGCGGCACGAACAGCGTCGCGATCATTGCCAACTGCTGGTCATAGGCCCACAACACGCCAACCGACAGGAAGACCATCACGCCATCGACGAGGATGGTTAGCGTTGTCCCGCTGATAGCCGATTGGATTTTCGATACATCATGCACGCGGGACAGGATCTCCCCCACCTGACGCATTTCGAAGAACTGGGCAGGCAATCGCAGGATATGACTGGTGTAGGTCGAAATCAACGTTAGGTCGATTTTGCGTCCGATATGGGCCAGCAAATAGCGGCGCACCAGGCCCAGCAGTGTACGAAACAGGATGGTCAATAGCATCGCGACGCCGATCGCGTTGAGCAATTGGGTTTCGCCACGAGCCAGGACGTTATCGATCAGATGTTGGATGAAGTACGAAGTCGTCATTCCCAACAGTGTCATGACAACAGCGCACGCAAATGCCTCCCCCAACAAGGACTTGTCGTCCGACAGGAGACTTAAGAACCGGCGGAATGGTCCGACCGATTTTTCATTGACTTGTGTTAGACCCCGCGATTGGTCCGGCACCAGCAGCAGCAAGTATCCGGTCCATATCCCGCAGAACTGCTCTCGCGACATGGTGACGATGCCCGAGGCCGGGTCGGCCAGCACGACGGCGTTCTTCTTAACCCGATGAACAACGACAAAATGCCCAAGCCCGTCGTCGTTCGTTACGTGAGCGATCGCAGGGAGTGGGACATCGCCCATCGACTGCCACGGAGCTTTGACCGCCTTGGCCTCAAATCCCAACCGCTCGGCAGCCGTCAACAGTCCCAAGAGGTTGGTGCCTACGCGGTCGGTGCCACCAAGGTCCCGCATTGTCTGCAATCCAACCGACAGTCCGTGGTGCATCGCAACCGTTGCCAACGCGGCAGCTCCACAGTCACTTTGGTCATTCTGGCGAACAAGGGAATATCGTCTGAACACAATGAGATTCCTATAAGTGCGTTGCGGTGCCATACGAGAAACGCTGCCGGCGCGTGTGTGTTGCGCGAAATCTGTGAAATCGGCGAATTGAAAAATTTTTTTGGATTATGCGCAACGGATCACGAGCAGCGAGCGTTCCACCTGTGTAGGGACGCATACAACATTGTTCGCCCTGCTGTGTCGTGCTCGAGCGCACACGCCCGCTTGAGGTTCCTGGGCTACATCGTCGATCGCGTTAGTCGACCTCAGGGCTTCAAACACTTATGCAAACAGGAATGTAATACGATGAATATGTCAGACGTAATTCGCGCTTGGAAAGATCCATCGTATCGTGCCAGCCTTTCCGCCGAACAGCGAGCCACGCTGCCGGCCAACCCCGCTGGCGCGATCGACGTCACACAGAATGAGTTGAACACGATCGAGGGTGGTGCCGGATCCGGCACGCTCGTCTGCCCGACACGTTATCTGGCGGTCAACCAGTTCGTCTCGGTGCAGTGCCCGATGGTTGTGGACTACAAGTCGATTGTGACGTTACCGGTCGACGCCGCAATTGGCCAGGCAACACTTCGCGGTTAGAGCCTCGAACGTGTTGTGGCCAAACAATTGGTTGTTTTGTTGACTAGTACACAAAGAAAGATTGAGGAAAGACCATGAAAAATTCGAAAGTGGACGTTGTGCGTGCCTGGAAAGATCGTTCCTATCGCAACAGTCTCAGTGACGATGAACGCGCCGCTCTGCCAGCCAACCCTGCTGGCATGATGGAGTTGTCCGACGAAGAGCTCGGCCACGTCGTGGGAGGCTTGCAGTTGGGTGCCATCAATCAGGCGATCGACTTCAAGAAGTTGTTGACCATCAAGCTGTCGGCCGTCGACGCGTGCCCCAGCGGCATGTGCCCGTTTGATGCCGTCCGTATTCGCTTCGATCCGGCGAATATGACCATGGCCAAGGGGGGCGGGCTCGTCGGTTGATGCGTCGAGACGTCGAGCACCAAACGAGGGCTCGCGGCGCTTCGCAGCGCAAGCGTCGCGAGGTTTTTCCTATCCCACGACCGTACGTAAAACACCTTCCCATCAACCGGTTCAACAACATGTCAACAGACGCCACATCCGTACCAGAGTTCGTTCGCGCATTCCATCGACAGGAACGTGAACCGTTCGATCGGCAAATGGGCGAGTC
>JAGQPD010001301.1 GCA_020426865.1 Planctomycetales bacterium | reverse complement strand
GTGCGGCTGTTCAACCGCAAGTGGATCGAAGGGATGATGCAGGAAGGCTACGCGGGTGCCGACCAAATCGCCGTCCATATTTCCAATTCCATGGGATGGTCGATCATGCGACCGGGGAGTGTTTCCGAGGACGTATGGAATCAAATTGTCGAGACGTACGTCCGCGATGCAAAACGTTTGGGGCTCCGCGAGTGGTTCGAAGCAGAGAACCCGTTTGCCTTTCAGGAAGTGACCGAGATTCTCCTGGAATCCATTCGCAAAGGCTATTTTACCGCGGATGACGCCGCGCAACGTGATATCTTGACCGCTTACGTGCACTCGATAGCGCGGCACGGCGAGAACGCCGGTTTGCGGAGCGGCGGCAATGAAAAGTTGACGGCGTTTGTCCACGAGAAACTACGAGAGCTGTCGGTAGCAATTCCAGCGGACACCATGGCAGCTTTCGACGCACGCCGTCGCGATGTCTCGCCAAGCGGAGAAAACGCGATGGCGTCGAATGCCGTGCCGACACCGAAGCCATCGGAAGCGCCGCGTGCGGTCACTTCCCCCGAACCGCCGAATGAAAGTTCATCGCAGTTCGTATCCGGAGTTCCGCTTACGCAAAGCGACTCAATCACATCGGAACAGCGACCAACGCAACTGCCTCATTGGACGTGGGCCGCCGCCATGCTGGCTTTGATCGTCGGCGGTTTCGTGACGCGGCGAATTCGGCGATGAAAGGGATTGAGTCGAAATTATGAAGACAATCGCGGACATCATTTACCAGATCTCCACGAGCCTCTTGCTGCCCGTATTGGTAAGCCTCGTCGTCCTATTGAGTTGCACGTTGTTTGCCCTCGGGAGCTTATTGGGTGAATGGTTGTCGCGTCGTCGTCACCATGCGTGCTGGCAGAAGTTATTGGCCACCGCCCGAGTCCAGCGAATCGAAGCGTTGACGTTGACCGGACCGGTGCGAGATTACTCATGGATTGTCCCGCTTTTGCCCCGGGCGCTTGATAACGACGACGCGACGGCGGTCTTTCGCGAGAAGTGCTTGGCGGAAATGGAAGTTCGCGCAACGGGGCGACTCGCGTGGATGAACTTCGGCATACGGACGGGACCCTTGCTCGGTTTGATGGGGACGCTCATTCCGATGGGGCCAGCGCTGGTGGGGCTTTCCGACGGAAGTTTTCAATCGGTCTCGGAGAATCTCGTGATTGCATTTGCGACCACCGTGATCGGCGTGCTCATCGGTGCACTCTGTTACGGAATGTGGTTAATACGCCGGCAATGGTACGGGCAGGACTTGGTCGACGCGCAGTTCCTAATTGGGCAGTGCATCGAGCGACAGCTGAGCGCGGTCAACGATGGGGAAGTAACTTCGGGGAACGCCTATGCCTAGACGCGATCGCGGCATTCATCAGCAACTGTTAGGCCAATTGGACGAAGACCCGCTCGGAGGGATCGCAAATCTGTTCGACGTCGCCATGGTCTTTTCCGTAGCGCTGCTGATGGCCCTTGTCGTCCGTGCACCGTGGTTGTCTTTGGCTGCGCCCGACGAGGCGGTCACGAAAATTCGTCATGCCGGGGAACCCGATATGGAGATCGTGGTCCAGCAGGGGAAGAAAATCAGCCATTTTCACGCCGGGGATGGACAGAAATCCGGACAGGGCCAGCTCTTGGGGACCGCCTATCGTTTGAGTAGCGGTGAGGTGATCTACGTCCCGGCTTCCTCACCCCAAGCGGCGAATCCGTAGTGGACGGCGACCGGTTTTCGACGGTCAATTCGGCTTCCTCGCCCTCTACCGCCATTTCCTCGCAGTGATTTGGGCCAATGGCTGACGTAATGGTGGTCACCACGGGACGGGACAGTTGGGACCCGAGAATACCTGATCCATCGCCGTCACCGCTGGCTACGCTGAGATTGGTTGTTTTCGCTGGTTTTTGCCCAATCCGATTGCATCGGGGCTGACGTATCTGGCGGACAGAACAGTTGTCGCGATCGGGCGGAAAAAAAGGACGATTTTTATTGCGAGATCCTTGACGGTTTTAGGGGCCTTAATGGCAATG
>JAGQPD010001300.1 GCA_020426865.1 Planctomycetales bacterium | reverse complement strand
TCGTACGATTGCAGGAATGCCCGCCGGTCCAAAAACAGGTTTCGACTCCACCATCGGTGGCCCACTAGACACAGCGCATTGGTGGCATGGTTGTATTCCGGACGAGCTTGCGAGAGATCTTCCGAGCGTCCCTCGACATGTTTTAGTGCGGCTTCGGGTGTCAACGACAACGGCGCCGACTCGAAACGACGGCAGCGTTCATGGCCATCGCGACGCCGCGCTTCGTCGATTAAATCGCAGATATGTTGGAATTGTTGCCGATGCGAAACCGGTACTCGCTCCAGATCAAAAAACGTTACGCTATCGTCACAAGTATTGTGGTAAGCTCCGACGAACACCGAATCGTTGGGAATATTCAGGCCCTGTTCGCTGAGCCGGTTCCGCACGCGAGGGTCGTTGGCCATTTCGGCAAATGCGCGGGCATTGGGACCACCACGGCCACCACTGCAGGCGCCGCAGTTGTAGGCCGACTCGTGAGGATTGTTCAAACTGGATGATCCATGACCACACATCACGACGATCGGCGCAAAATGCTGCAATAAACCAATATCACGTAGCAGACGTTCGACGATATTGCTCATTTCGTCGAGCGAATAACCGACATGGCCTGGCTCGGGCCCCGGCGTCGGCTGACTGCGTTCCAATGCCAACTTGGTGACGGTCGGCGGCCGCAAAAAGCCGGCGAACGCGCTGCGAAGTTGTGCCGTTGAACGTGGAAACAGAATCCGAGTGACCAAGGGGATCGATGCCAGGGTACCGGTCAGCCCGGTCAACAACCCGCCGAAAAAGGTGCGGCTCCCCAAATGGACTTGATGCGACGCCGTTCCCAATACCCGACGCATTTCAGCGCGCCGCTTGTGCTCGCGTACAAACGTGTGCTCCACCTCCTCGTTGACATAGTGTTGCGGCTTGATGATCACCGGACATAACGGTCGGGGATGAGCATCGGAAGCGCCACGATAGTACATGGCCACGCCAAAGAACCCGGCTGCCCCAAACGTTTCGCACGCCGGATCAATCTCTTCCAAATGCCGCCGAAATGACTCTTCACGGTCGTCAATGCAGGTGATGATTTGAAACGACGGAATCGCGTCGTTTGGTCGGGTCGTCGTCGCATGCCCATTCCGATCGACCTCCTTGATTTCGTGCGGCGAACTCAGCCGCCAGGCAGGTGCGTCCGTCCGCGAGACGGCCGACTCGTGTGCCCACGATCGTCGGTCGCGCGAATGGATAATCAGGGCGTCGAGGACCTGGTTGCGATAGCGTCGTTCGTACGCGCGATGCAACACCCGCCGTCGCTCCAAATTGGAAAACATGTCCAGCTCCCTCATCAGCATCTGCCATTGCTGGATCGGGAGTCGTTGCAGTTGTTGCGGAAGCCAACCGCATACCTGCGACAATTGGAAGGCCAAGAATGCCCGCTGCTCACAATGGGGAGCTGACGTGGCGGGCAGTCGCCGCCGCAGCTCCGCACGCAGGTCGCCAAGCGACCCGGTCCAACCGATGCTCTGTCGTGCCGCGTGCGCGACGGCCAGCCGATCGAGGATCAAACGCACGGCGAGGAATCCGACGAGCGTACCGGCAGGAGCCGGTCGCAGCGTCCATTCGGCATTGGTTTCCATCTGCCAGATCATTCCCCCCCAGCCAGGGAGGGCCTGCAGGGTCTGCAGCAAGTACTGTTCGCGTTCGACGCTCGACACCCCCAGCAATCGCAGCGATTCTTCGATCGACTCCAGCGGTGAGAGTCCCCGCTGGCCAATGCCATCTAGTTCAGCGTGGAGCCCCCGTAGCCAACGGTCTGGAGGCCCCGGACGATTGCCGTACACCGATACGAACGCCGCAAAAAAACCGTTCTCGCGGTCCGGTAGTGGCCAGTTGGCGTAACCTTGATCGAGAAATGATGCACAAAAACGAATCAAGACTTCATTGACCAATTCGTCACAGACCTCGTTGGTGGCCCGATGGAGCAATTCTGCGTGTCGCAGCGGTTCGGCGCGCTCGCCATGACCGACCGCTTCGACCTGCTGGCTGGCCCGCAAGCAGATCCGCCAGAGCAGATGAAGGCA
>JAGQPD010001299.1:193-2007 GCA_020426865.1 Planctomycetales bacterium | reverse complement strand
ATCCGGGGATACCGCTATCGTCGATAGTCCATCCCGCAGGGGGCGTGTCCGTCCAAACATTGTCGCCCGCCAAAGCCTCTTCAACATTGGGGCCGTAGGGAAGGTTGTCGAAATTCTCGTTAATCAATACAAGTTGTGCGTAGGCAGGTCCGGCCATCATCACGATTGTAGCTGCAAGCAGGAGCAGAATAACTTTGGGGGTCAATCGTCGTCGGAAAAGGCAACCGACCACCAATGCCGTAACGAGTGACAACACCGAAGCTGGCTCCGGAACCGACGAGATTGAGGCAAAAGCACCGGTACCATTCACGCGATCGTATTCCGTTTTGAAGATAATAAAATCCGCTGGAGAATAAGCTAAATCACCATTGAGATCGCCAACACGGTAGGCTTGTGCGCGGCTCATGCCGGTCAGATCGGCTCCCACACCGTTGCGGAACGTGATCCAATCGTTGATGTCAACAGTGTTGTCAAAATTCAAGTCCAGGAACGGATAGCTATTCCCGCCATTGCCTTCGAAACTGAGATTGCCAACGACAGGTTCGTTGCTCCCCGGCAACAAATACGTAAACTCGACATCGGTCTCGTCCTGAAAATACTTCGCCCAAGCGTTTCCCAATTCGAAGGTGGCACCGGCGGCAATCGTTCCGGTCGTCTTGTGCCCTTCGCTGATATCCTTGCCACTACCGGGGTCGGTAAACTGGATCCAGTTGCTGTCGATTTCGGAAAAGAAATTTGCTTGTGCGTCGTCGAATGCACCTGCCTTGGAAACGATTGAGTATCCGCGAAGCGAGACATTCGCGCCGGTGTTGTTGATAACGGCCACACGACCGGTATCGCGGTCAATGACGGCACGCATCACAGGCTCGTCGGCGACCGGCGAACCCGTGTATACCTGGATATTGTCAATCGCCCAAAACCAGTTGTTGACAGCGTCGGTCAATTGCCAACTGAGCGTCAAGTTCGATGCGCCGCCTGGATTGTTGACCGGAATATCCACGGTCTCGTTCAAAGCGTCTGCCTTAAAATTGACATTACCATTGATAGAACTGAATGTAAGGATTGGCGTTGCGGCACCGCCATCGAATTGCGCCATCACGATTCCTGTCTGTTCACCTTCTGGTCGCCAGGCCGAATCAAATTTCACGCGGACGGAATTGGCGGCAGCTCCGCTGAGCGGTATCTGTTTGGAAAAGAGCGTTGAGTTGAAGATGTTGGTGCGAAAGGGATTGATGGTACCGCCAAGAGGTCCGCCGAGGTCGTCGTATTCATCGGCGTCGGCAACCGCGACAACACCGTAGGCCTTGGTGAATTCGCTGCGACGTTGGTCGCCAGCGGTGGCAACATACCAGTCCCGATCCAGAAACGTCCAACCTTCGAATTCCGCAACTCCGGCACCGGCAGTTGGATCACCTGCAACCTTCGAGCGGTCAACGGTCCAAC
Source organism: Planctomycetales bacterium (assembly GCA_020426865.1). GTDB lineage: Bacteria > Planctomycetota > Planctomycetia > Pirellulales > Pirellulaceae > JAGQPD01. The sequence goes on along the minus strand of JAGQPD010001299.1, from coordinate 564 downwards.
TGGTCGGGGCATCGGGCGTCCAAACGTTGCGCGCGGCGATTTCACCTGGAGTCGTTGCGTTCCCCAGTTGCGGTGCCAAGCTGTCGAAATTCTCCAACAGCAGAACGGTTGCCTGCGCCTGACCGGCGACCATGCATACGAGGACGCCTAACCCGATGGCGTGCACGATGCGTAATGGAAAAGTGTTCTTAGTCATATTCGTGAAAACTCCCGGTAATATCGTGTGTGCTAATCTCAGTTAAGTAACTTCCTCGTTTGGACGCTGCCCGACGGACGCGCGACCATCTGCATGTCGCCGCTAATTGCGTTCCCGTACGCGGAACATGGAAACGATCAGCAATCCCACGATCCCCAGTGATAACGACGTTGGT
>JAGQPD010001299.1:0-171 GCA_020426865.1 Planctomycetales bacterium | reverse complement strand
CCAGCGGCCGCCGCGATTTGCGGGTTGGCCGAATGCAGAATTCCCCAATCGGCCAAGTCAGTAATTCCATCGAAGTTCAGATCCCCACGTGATCGCGAGTTGATATCGCCAATTTGTACGCCGTTGACGACGGTGGCAGATAGCCATCCGTCGACAAACGCCGTGACGTCT
>JAGQPD010001298.1 GCA_020426865.1 Planctomycetales bacterium | reverse complement strand
TCGCTCAGCGAAGGCTACACACTGCCACGTCACACGGTGCTTCGAAGTAGAATTGGCAAGGGTGAACAAACGGCATGCGAGTACCGAACAGCACACGACGTAACGCTTTGGCCGATCGAGATCGTCAATGCAGAGTATTTCACTCGCGATATGGTGTCGATCGACGTCCCCAATGTCCCGGGTGTCAAGGCCGGCATCCGCATCCGACTGCGGTCCACGGCGGGATTCACTTTTTCGGAACTGAGTTTGAACACATTGACGTTCTACCTGCAGGGGATCGGCGAACAGCCGATGCATCTTTATGAGCAGTTGTTCGCCAACTCGATTGCCGTCATCGCGCGTCCTGCAGTCAAGACTCCCACGTGGCAACACATCCAGGATCCGACCTGCATCAAGCGCGTTGGATTCAATGAGGACGAGGCGATGTTGCCCTACGGAACCCGCTCGTTTCACGGTCACCGCGTTATTGAGGAATACTTTGCCATTCCACAACGATACATGTTCGTCCGCATCGAGGGCCTTGATGAGGCCGTTCGACAATGCAATCACGACGAGCTGGACCTGATTGTGTTATTCAATCGCCAAGATCGTTTGATTCAGAACCAAATCGATGCCGACGACTTTGCCCTGTTCTGTTCGCCAGCGGTGAATCTATTTCCCAAGCGGGCCGATCGGATACACCTGACACAACACCAGCGTGAATTTCACGTGCTTCCCGACCGGACGCGACCTTTGGACTTTGAAGTGTACGACGTCCTGTCCGCCACCGGATTTGGAACAGGCAGTGAAAGGGAACAGCCGTTTGCCCCATTCTATGCCACGCGAGACACAACGCGAGACCCGCACGCACAAGCATACTTCCAACTGCAGCGCCAACAGCGAAAGCAATCGTCCAAGAGCCGTCGACACGGCCCCCGGTCCAGCTACATCGGAAGCGAGACATTCATCTCCTTGGTGGACCGTGACGAGCGGCCGCACCATACAACGCTGCGTCAGTTAGCATTGGAAACGCTTTGCACCAACCGCGACCTCCCTTTGATGATGCCGATTGGTACGGGCGGTAGTGACTTCACCATTCAGGAGAATGCGCCTATCGATTCCGTCATCTGCCTGGCAGGTCCTACACGCCCCCGTCCGTCCCGGGCCGCGACAGATGGCAAGACTTCCTGGCGTCTCATCAATCACCTGTCACTAAACTACTTGTCGCTACGGGACCACGACGAGCACCAAGGGGCCGTGGCATTGCGGGCATTGCTGCAACTGTATGGCGACACGAGTGAGGCAGCGATCCGAAAACAGATCGACGGCGTACAGGCCATTACGGCACTTCCGGTCACCCAGCCCATTCCTACCAACGGGCCGTTGACATTCGGACGGGGGTTGCGCCTCACGTTGACGATGGACGAAACATCGTTCGAGGGAACTGGCGTCTTCTTGCTTGGAGCAGTGTTGGAAGACTTCTTTGCCAAATACGTCTCGTTGAATTCATTCACGGAAACTATTGTGCGGTCATCCGATCGCGGGGACATTATACGATGGCCGGCACGAATCGGGCGGCGACATCTGGTCTAGAGTTACTCGCGGACCTCAGAGACAACGCCACAAGATATGACTTTTTTCAAGCAATACGACTGCTCGAAAACCTCCATCCTGATCGTCCACCGATGGGGTCATCGCAAAAGGCGATCGACGATCCCGTGCGATTGGGTCAGGAACCGTCGCTGGCCTTCGCGCCATCGACGTTGGCAGAATTCAATCACAGTACGCCCGGGGCGAAACCACGCCTGAACGTCCGCTTCTTCGGCTTGTTCGGACCGAATGGTCCCCTGCCGTTGCACTTGACCGAATACGCTCGAGATCGGATCCGGAATCACAAAGACCTGACGCTGACGCGGTTTCTGGACGTTTTTCATCATCGCCTCCTGTCGCTGTTTTACCGCGCCTGGTCCGACGTGCAGCCGGTCGTCCAACTGGAACGAGGTGAATACGATCGCTTCTCCTGTTATGTTGCTTCGCTGTTCGGCTGCGGGACGGAAGACTATCTTGATCGCGACGCCCTGCCCCAGCGCGCCAAGCTGTACCACGCCGGCCATCTTGCGACTCAGACGAGGCACGCCGAAGGGCTGCGTTCCATATTGGCCGACTACTTTCAACTGCCGGTCCAGATTGAAGAGTTCATTGGGCAATGGGTCGAATTGCCTGACAATTGTCGCTGTACCATCGGTGGATTGGGACAGACGGCGTCGCTGGGGCGAGCGGCCACAATCGGCTCGCATATCTGGGACTGCCAACAAAAGTTTCGGATCACCATCGGCCCGGTCTCTTGGGACGACTACCAGCGTCG
>JAGQPD010001297.1 GCA_020426865.1 Planctomycetales bacterium | reverse complement strand
GTGAGTGACGTTACCAGCTTCTGCAAATCTATCACAATTAGGTATCTGGGCCGTTGGGTTACCAACGACGACCACCGCGACCTCCGCCTCCACCCCCTCCACCGCCTCGACGATCCTCGCGCGGCTTTGCCTCGTTCACCGTCACGGCACGACCGCCGATCTTCTGGAGGTTCAACGCATCGATCGCCTGTTGTCCAGCCTGTCGGTCGTTCATCTCAACGAAGCCGAACCCGCGCGACCGACCCGTTTCGCGATCCTTCACAATGCTTACCGACTTGACCTCGCCAAACTCAGCGAATGCATCCTCAATATCCGCTTCCGTCGCATCGAAGCTGAGATTGCCCACATAGATATTCATTCCAAATACTCCCAATAGAAAAAGACACGATATACAACCATGGTTCCGGAGAAACTCACACGTCAAAAGAGAGCCGTCGGGCAAGTTGTTGCAACCGTCGTGGAGTTCAGCCCCGGCTACGTGTCAGCCAGAAACAATTCCGGCACACGTGCCAGAACTTGAAGCAGGAGTCGAAAGGCGATACCAGAGAGAACTAAGAAGTAAGCTCGGTTCGAATCGAGAATCCAACTCGATCGTTACAATAACTTGTGCGGAAGCGCTATCTATCAGTCCTCACCAAAACTCAACTAGCCGCCGCGCCGACGCACAATGCGAATTGAAACTCATACAGCGACCCACCTCATGATAGCGTCTTTCCTTGCCGCGTCAATCCGGATGCTCATCAAAATAAACCCCAAAATGTCCCAAGAATCCACCCGACACCCGCTGCAATCCCAATCGCCCCACCTCCCGCCGCCAAGACGGCCAGGCGTGGCGGAATGGCAGAGTCGCGGAATGGCGGGCGAACCAGGACGAATCATCGCGATTGGCCAGCTAAGCGAGGGTGGCCGACGGACTTCCCGCTACTCCATCTCCACGACGATCTTTACGGCACCGTCGGCGTGCGTCCGATGCGCTTCATACGCATCGTGAACTTCGCGAAAGGGAAACGTATGCGTCAACATCGGCGAAACGTCGATCGCTCCCGATGCAATCGTGTTGATCGCGATACGAGTCGACACCTGCCGAGATTCCTCGGCGGCCCCAACAATTGTGGTCGCATGGCAGCACTTGTGAAAAAGTTCGTCGTAGTTGAACGTAAACTCCTGCGACCGCGGATAGCCAAAGTACAATACTTGCCCGAACTTCTTCACCAGTCGCGGTGCAAGATTGATCGATTCAATCTCCCCTGCCGCTTCGATCACAATATCGGGCAACTCGCCGCCGTTCGCATCGCAAACCGCTTGCAAAACGTCGACATCGACATTCTGCACCAAGTCGGTCGCACCAAAGTGTCGTGACAGCAACAAACGTCGCTCGTCCAAATCCAATACGACAACGCGTCGCGCCCCCATGCGGCGCACTTGAAAAGCAAACCATAGGCCGGCCGACCCCTGACCAATAATCGCCACGCTCTTGGCAATCACATCGCGCAGTCGCTGGCACGCGTAAATCACCGTCCCATACTGCTGCCCTTGCAGCAAGTGCAGCATCGGCACGTCATTCGGCAACTTCAATACGTGATGACACGGCGCGAGAAACAGCTGGCACATGGCCTGATGCGTAGGCGCAAGTGCCAACACCCTGTCGCCTCTTTCCAACGCATGCCCGTCGGTATCGACTGTTCCCACCGCAATATCTTCAACGAATCCAACCATCTCGTGGCCGGTCGTACCCGGCGGAAAAGGGTACTGACGGTCGCGGGCATAGTGCAACATCTGAATGTCGCTACCACACAACGACAAATACCGTGGTCTCACCAGCACATGACCATCCAGTACGCGTGGTTGCGGCATGTCTATGTATTCCGCCCGACCGCGAGCAACCACTTGTAACCCCTTCATCTTTCATTTCCCTCTCTCTTTGGTGCTGGATGCGGTTCTCGCAAGCGCAATGCCAACAGGGTTGCGATTACATATCCAACCATCACCGTACCCGCCAGAATCGCGACGGCAAACCACCCATTGCTCGACCATGCACTCCACACACTTAGCGTAACAAACGCCACGCCCGCCGCCAGGTTCAGCAATACCATCACGATCGGCAATCGCAATGCGGCTGGCAATTTACGATCACACCAGGGGTTCGTCAAGCAGACAATGCCGCACAGCAAAACGCCTGTAAAGAGATTCGCCGGAATCAGCAGTTGCTCTAACCCGGGCGGCCGACCATCCGCCCCTCGCAGTTGATGCCAGAAACTGATCGCCAATACGAGACACGCGCCACCACCCGACCAAAGAATGGCCGATTTCCGATATCGATCTCCTGCCGACCGTTGCGCCCCGGTGCCGTGCGTGCTCGTCCCCGACGTGCAGTGTCGCTTGTCGCTAAGCGCGATCATGAATTCGCGCATGATCGTCGGAGCCACCTCCAGCGTCCCATAGAGGGTGCCGAGCATTGTCAGCAAGACTCCCACGACATATAAGGGGTAGAGCCAGGGATGCAGCTGCGTTACAAACTGCGCCTGGTGCTCCAAAAACCCCTCGTTACTCGGCAATTGGTGCCGGGGGCCTAACACAATCGCACCAGATGCCACAAATACGCCACTAAAAAGCAACACGACAAGGAAGCTGACCGTGCAATCGATGAGCGGCGCTCGCATCCATTGACGCAATATCGTGTAACGCTCGTGCCACAGCGTACCCTCTTCAGCGGGGAGTGCTCCAGAGCACAATCCGGCCATTCCCCACCCTTTGTCCCGTAGGAACGACGTATAGGCGAGGTAATCGTAGCCCGCTCCCCCAATAACACCAACATACAACGTTGCCTCGACCCATTCAGGACGTTCCGCGATTTGCCGTACCGCCGCCGACGGATCGTCTGCCAGCCT
>JAGQPD010001296.1 GCA_020426865.1 Planctomycetales bacterium | reverse complement strand
ATAGACTCCCAAGACCTCTAACCAGTTCTCCACACCATTGGTGGGGGATGCCGTGCGTAGAAAGTTCAAGATCTCATGTAATTCGGACCGCAATCGCGGACTACGACCATATTTTAGCAGACGCAGTACGACCTGCAAAATCGGCTCACTACCCAGCTCTTCATCCGCCCGGTGACCGAGATCCAACAGCGGGAAACGGAATTGCACTTGGTACTCTGCCAGCGGCACCGGCGTCTGCAACAATTCTCCCATGCTTCGAGCCGCCGTCCAGTCCGCCGCACCATGGTAGATCACCAATGGAAGGACAGGGCAAAGCTCAAGGCCCTCACGGACGCGCCGTTCCCAGATGCGGACGATGTAGGTGAGCAGTTGCAAGACCGTCAACCGGTCAGGTTCGCTTTTGTGCTCAAACAGGAAGTAGACGTAGGCCGTCTGGTCTCGTTCCTTTACTGCGTCTGGGTGGTGGTCGGCCTGAGCCAACCGGACGGACCAGAGCACATCCGAGTACCTTTCGCGCAAATCGGGATCAACGAAGCTCCCTTTTTCCAGTTGCAGGGAATCCAGGTCCAAGGCACGCAGTACTCCGGCCGGAAACTGCGATTCGATCAGACCCCTCGCGTTGGGCGCGTGCGTGAGCGCATAGTGAAACAGGTTATTATGCGGTGTTGGCAGTTGTTCCATGTTTCCGCCAACATACCACATCGTTGTCGCACAAGCTATCCGTGCCGCGACGCACGGCCGCTCGCTGCGGCCCTCGAACCGCTGGTCTGCTGGACGATACTGGCCGTTCCGATCATGCCCGCGGGCATCCAGTTTCACACGTTACCCCTACCGGACCTCTAGTGCTTTGTCACACCTATGAATTAGGACGCGGCCTACCGATTTGCCACTCCCGCAGGGTGGACTGTCAAAAATCCTCAATGAGACCCGTATTGGCGCGTATTCCAGGATCACGGGACTGACAGTAAAGACGCTGCGGTTCTATCACGAACGGGGCGTGCTGGTTCCGGAGCGGGTCGAGGTTGGCAGTGGGTGCCGGTACTACGATCAACGCAACGTCGACCGGGCGCGCGCGATCGTAGTCCTCCGGGAGTTCGGCTTCGGTCTTGACCAGATTGTCGAGATTCTTCGCGAATGTGGCGAGGAAACACAGGTCGTTCGTTTCCTTGAACAACGTCGCGAATCACTGATCCAGGCCATCTCCCGCGATCGCGAACTGCTTCGCTCCATCGATCGTATCATTCAACAAAACGGGCGCTGCGGATAGATACCTGGTGGTTCGAGGTATTGTCGGACGGATTCTACCAACCCGAGCCGACGCCCCATTGTGATGGTGGAGTTTGCGGCGTTACCGGCTGCAGGGGCTGGTCTTCCACTGGCAGCAGGCGCAGGGTCAGGTAGGAGATCCCGGAAAAAAGCACGATACAAAAGAAGAGACCTACGATCGCCATTTGCCGCCAATCCTTAGGAACAGTGGTTGGTGGGAGGTATTGAGTACAGAGCACCCGTTTCTGGTACATTACCTTACAAACCTTGCTTAGGCAAAAAACTCCCAACAAAAAAGCGCGACTTACGTTTATGGCTGAGTCGAACAGCACATCAATTTGGTTTGAAGTGTGCCGTGCATTGCACATCTTGGCGTTTGAGCACGTGGAAGGAACGTGGGTACGTCCATTATCCGAGCTGCCTGACTGGTGGCAAGATGCCGTGGACCATCCGCCGTCGGATCCCCGGCGGCTACAGCCGGCCGAGGCCTTTCCGTACCTCGAGACCTTCATGGATCAGGCGTCGGAAATGTGGAAGTCGGGCAGCGACCGGCCGATTACGTCGGGAATCTGGCACAGCCACGGCAGCGGTGACGTGGTCTATCATTTCGAGGCCACAGCATTGAACTGTAACGGTCAACGGTTGCTGACACTTCAGCGCATGGACAGCGCCGGCCACGAAAAGGCAATGCTATTGCAGGATGTCCGGTCTGGGAAACTCGACCGCCGGCGCGATAAGGCCCGGCGAGATCGCATCGAAGCCGCCTTGCGAGAAGAGAAGCAAGTCGCGGAACGGGTCAGTGAGCTGAAGAGCAAGTTTTTGGCCAATGTCAGCCACGAATTGAGAACGCCGTTGACCACGATTATCGGCATGACCGAGCTCGCATTGCAGACGGCGGACTCGTCGCCAACCCGTGACGGCCAAT
>JAGQPD010001295.1 GCA_020426865.1 Planctomycetales bacterium | reverse complement strand
CCCCTCACCCCAACCCTCTCCCCCATAAAGAGTTGCGCCGACGCGTGACATGACCGCAACGTCGTTTGCCGCAACTCTTTATGGAGGAGAGGGGGCTTGGCAATGCCAAGATTTCTGTTCGCCCGAGCAAATCCAAAGAGAGACGAATTCCTACGGCACGATGGCGATGAATGCATTCACTGCCATCGTTGCCAGCACGGGATTGCCGCTTGAGGATGGTCGCGCGCGGCTGGGGGGGGCGAATACTTGTTGGTTCGAGGTATTGGTGGGCGGAGGGGGCGGACTAGAGTTGGTCGAACAGTCCGGTGACGAGTTGTGTGAGTTTCGGCTGGGCGTCGTTGGCGATGCGAATGATTTCGTCGACGTTGGCCGGTTGGAGAGTATCGGGGAAGCAGATATCGGTAATGATGGAAAAGCCGACGGTGCGGAGGCCGCAGTGGACGGCGACGATAACTTCGGGGACGGTGGACATACCGACGACATCGGCACCGATGGCGCGCAGGAAGCGATATTCGGCGCGGGTTTCGAGATTGGGGCCTGGGACAGCGACGAAGACACCACGATGGACGTGGAGGTCTTGTCGTCGAGCGACGGCGACGGCGAGATCGGTCAGTTGTGGATCGTAGGGGGCAGACATGTCGGGGAAGCGCGGGCCGAGTCGTTCGTCGTTGATGCCGATCAGGGGGTTGTCGCCCATGAGGTTGATATGGTCGTCGATGAGCATGATATCACCGGCGCGGTAGGCGGGATTCATACCGCCGCAGGCGTTGGAGACGACCAGGATCTCGGCACCGAGCGCCTTTATTACGCGGACGGGGAGCGTAATTTGATCGAGCGGATATCCCTCGTACATGTGGAAGCGACCTTCCATGGCGACGACGGGGACATCGCGGAGGCGGCCACAAACGAGTCGGCCGCGGTGGCTGATCGCGGTCGATTGTGGAAAGTGCGGGATATCGCCGTATTCGATCGCAACTTCCACGTCGATCTGTTCGGCAAGACTTCCCAATCCTGTGCCAAGAATAATACCGGCGCGAGGCTTGCCTTGCCATTGCGACACAATCGTGGCAACACAAGCTTGGATTTGATCGTATAAATGCAGCATCTCTGGGGATATCCTGTACGTAGACTGGCTGTACGTAGACTGGCAACGGAAGCGGGGGATCGCAGTTTTTCCGAACTTACGGGATCAGGTTTCGGTGGCGATGGTGATTTTTTTGACTTGCACGGGGGTGCGGGGGCGGTCAGAGCCATCGGTGGGAGTGTTTTCGATGTTCTGGATGACGTCCAGCCCTTCGATGATGCGACCGAAGACCGGATGTTTGGAGGGTCCAGGCGAGAACCAATCGAGATAGGCATTGTGGACGGTGTTGATGAAGAACTGTGAGCCCCCCGAGTTAGGGCGGCCGGTATTGGCCATCGACAGGGTGCCTGGTTCGTTAGAGATCTGGTGTGCGGCGGGGTGTTCGTCAGGGATGTTGCCATGAGGAGGGCCACCGGTACCGGCGCGACCGCTTTTGGGGTCACGGCTGTGGGGGCAGCCGAATTGGATCATAAAGCCGTTGATCACACGGTGAAAATGCAGTCCGTCATAGAAACCGGCGTTGGCCAGATCGATGAAATTCTGGGCGGTTTTGGGCATCTTATCGAGATAGATCTCTGCTTGAAAATTGCCGAGGCTGGTTTCGAAGGTAGCGACAGGATTGGACATCTTCAGGCTCCTCTGCTGCGCGAGGTGGTGGCTCCCGCTCAGGCGGGCGAAATATTTCAAGTAATCAGGGGATAGAACAAGCGGTCAGTGTAGCAGATCGCGAAGGGGGTCGAAATGGGCATCGCTATTGCCCCCAGTTGCCGGGAACGTTAGGCTGAGGGGCGTAGTGGCTGATCCTAAAAAAAACCGCGAGTGCCAGGAGATTGCTGACGATGACCGTTGCCAAAATCACCGAAATTAGTTCGACGTCCAAGAAGAGTTTTGATGATGCTGTTGAAAAAGGGATCGAGCGCGCCCACAAGACCCTGCAGAATGTGACAGGCGCATGGATCCAGGAAATGAAGGTGGACGTCGACAACGGCAAGATCAAGGCGTACCGCGTCAACATGAAGGTGACGTTTATTCTGAATGACTAATTGATTGAGATGCTCATCAACCAACACTAACCAACCAACACGAGAACACTTGACATCGACAAGGAGTTGACTGAAGATTCGCGATGGAAACCGTCTTGGCGAGTAACCTTCATTTAACAAGCGACGTCGGTCATGCTGCCTTCCCCTTACCCCGTAACCTCTAACCACTTCCACGTAAACCGCTCAACACTCAAGCCAACGCAGTTCACGCAAGCACCCACATCCGCCCCGCGAAGGTCACACATCCATGTCTCAGCCGCTGACGGTCGCACCAGGAAAGAAGATTCGACTGGAGGAATTCGATCCGGCGTACGCCAACGACGACTACAACAAGAAAACGGCGGCGGACCGAATTCGGGAGAACGCCAAGAAGATGGCGGAGCTTGGTTATCGTCTGTACGCGGAGAATCGCCGAGCGGTGTTATTGGTGTTGCAAGGGATGGACACTTCGGGGAAAGATGGCACGATCCGGACGGTCATGCGAGGATTGAATCCCCAAAGTTGTCAGGTTCACCCGTTCAAGCAACCGAGCATTGAGGAACTGGAGCACGACTTTCTGTGGCGAATCCATCGCGAGGTGCCGCGTCGCGGCAACGTGGGGATCTTCAATCGTTCGCATTACGAGGACGTGCTGGTAGTGCGAGTGCGCAGTCTGGTGCCGGAAAGGGAATGGAAGAGCCGGTATGAGCTGATCAACAGCTTTGAAAAACTGCTGACCGAAGGGGACGTGACAATCGTGAAGTGTTTCTTGCACATCAGCAAGGAGGAACAGCGTGAGCGGCTGCAGGCACGGTTGGACAACCCGAACAAGCGGTGGAAATTCAGCAAGGGGGACCTGGCCGAGCGAAAACTGTGGGATCAGTACGTGGAAGCGTACGAGGATGCCTTGACGTTATGTAACACCGAACATGCGCCGTGGCACATCGTTCCCTCGGACAGAAAATGGTATCGAAACTTGACAGACAGCGAGATCTTGCGGAAAACTATGGAAGAGATGGACCCGCGGTTTCCGGCCGCGGAGGAAGGACTTGATGGCATCGTTGTGGAGTAATCGCCATGCAAACGAAAACGGATTTGGAATCGCTCATTCATGATCTACAGTCGAGTGATCGCGAGCGAAGTCGGGCGGCGGCCAGGCATCTGGCGACGATGGGACCGGAGGCAGCACCAGCGGCGGTTGCCTTGCTCGAACTCTGTGGGTCGGACGCTGAATATGACAAGTGGGCGATCGTGGCATTGGAAGAAATGGGTTCGCCTCGGCAGGCCGACGCAGACCAACTGGCGGGGATGCTGAGGAACAACTGCGAGACCGTGGCATATTGGGCAGCGACGCTCTTGGGCCGGCTCGGATCCGCTGCTGACCAAACGGTGTCCCAACTCGCCCAGGCCATGGAGTCCTCGGGATCGATGGCCGTGCGCGAGCGATCGGCGTGGGCGTTGGGACGCATGGGACCAGCGATCCACCGTGTCAGCGCACAACTACACCGCACCGCGAGCGGCCAACACAAACGGCTGGCCCGCCTGGCCGCGACGGCGATTGAATCGACCAAGTAGTTCTCCCAGGAATCGCACGGCAACGATCGCCAGATCAAGTTCACCAAGCGATGATCGTCAGATGCTGGCGATCGTCGAGTATTGGCGGTCTCCGATGTTGGCGGTCTCCGATGGTTAACTGCGCTGCCAGCAGAGTGGATCGTCGGCGGCTCCAAGAATGCCGTCGATGGTCTCGTCCAGTTGTTGCACTTCGCTGCGGCAGCGGTCGGCGACGTCATTCACTTCCCACCGATCGTCGGGTTTGACGA
>JAGQPD010001294.1 GCA_020426865.1 Planctomycetales bacterium | reverse complement strand
TCGGCCCCTGGCCGGATCTCCCCGCCCCACGGTATCGCCGAGGGTACGATTGTTGGGATCGGAGCAATGATAGGGGGGTGGGGAAAGGGGTGGCGGCCAGTTGTTGCTAAACTATTTCCAAAACGAAAGTTAGGACATAAAATAGAGTAGCGGTTGGGTCCTGGGGAAAGGGATTCCGACCGAGTGGTATCGAGAAAACGTGGCTTGTCCGAACAACTGAGAAGATCATGCGTAGTTGGTAGGGGACTGTGGGCGACTGTGGGGACTGTGGGCGACGATGCGGACGGCGGGCGACGATACCCCCCCGATGGAGGGGCGGGTGGTGAACGCTAGGAATTTGCTAGATTGACGAACATCGATGAAAACACCAACCTTGGACACGGCTGCCGGGGAACCCGTAATTATTGCTGAACAGCGAGACCGGTTTCTTCAGAATCGGATTAACGAGCGTGGCCGCCGGATGTTATGGCGATTCGGCGCGTTGGGTTGGTTCGTGATTGATTCGGCGTTGGCGGGTGGGAGCGTCTTTGCGGCGTATTGGTTGAGTCCATTCACGCAGTACTTGGAACCGGACAATCGTCATGCACCGTTGTGGTTGGCGATGGTGGGATATGCGATCTTAGTGGGTGTGATCTCGAACATTGCGGGGCTGCAGGATCCACGGCATCCGCGTCAGTTGTGGATGATATTGATGCGGGTGTGTGGTGTCGTCGTGGCGGCGACAGTGCTGTTAATGTTGGAATTAACGGTGGTGCATTACGTAACGTTAGGTCGTTACGTATTGGTAGCGATGACGGCTTTTACGTTTTCGGCGATTGGCTTATCGCGGATCTTGGTATGGATCCATTTTTCGAGTAGTCTAGCGCCGTCGATTTGTCTGTTGGGCGAGGACCGATTTTGCTTTCAGGCTGCCCGTTTTTTGGAAGAGCATCCGTTACCGTTCCGTGCCCGCACGATTTCCGACGTTGATGACATTGGGCAGGTGGACAGCCTTAGTCGCTGGGCAGTGGAGCATGGGATCGACGAGATTGTGTATGATCCTTCGAGTGAATTAGCATCGGACGACGCGTTATTGCGATGTTTGGACCACGGCATCAACATTCGTTCGTATCCGGACTTTGTCGAGGCAAATTACTGTTTGGTGCCGGTGCAGCGGATCGACGCCAAGTGGTTATTCTCATCACGATTGGACCTAGCACATCCGTATTATCACGGAGTGAAGCGTTTCATCGATGTGTTTTTTGGGGTATTAGGTCTGCTTTTGTCGGCGCCGCTGGTGGCGATTGCATTCGTATTGATCAAGCTCGAAAGCCACGGCCCGGTTTTTTATTCGCAGATCCGAGTTGGGCAGTTCAATCGCAACTTCCGGATTTACAAATTACGGACGATGGTTCAGAACGCGGAGCAGGGAGGTGCGGCATGGGCCAAAACGGGGGACAGTCGGGTCACGCGAATTGGGCGAATATTGCGTAAGACGCGATTGGATGAGGTGCCTCAGTTTTGGAATATCATCTGTGGAGACATGTCGCTTGTTGGACCGCGACCGGAGCGTCCGGAGTTCGTCAGTATGTTGCGGACGAAGATCCCGTTTTACGTGCAACGTCATTTGGTGAAGCCGGGGTTAACGGGGTGGGCTCAGATCAATTATCCCTACGGAGCCAGTGTCGAGGACGCCATGCACAAGTTGACGTATGATTTGTATTACGTCAAGCGCGCGTCGCTGTGGCTCGATGTCCAGATTTTGCTGCGCACGGTTGGGGCCATCATGAAAGGGGCTCGTTAGGCCGCTGAAAACACCCTTGGCGGTAGCACGAAATCGACACGAGATGTTGGATATTGTTATCGTAGGTGCTGGGGGGTTCGGTCGCGAGGTCCACGCGATGTTGTGGCAATACGTGTCGAACCAGGAATACCGATTCAAGGGTTTTTTGGCCAATGATGCGGGTGTTGTCGGTGAGCAGCCGATGCCCGGGCCAATACTGTGTGAGCCGGAAGAGTATCGGCCGGCGGCAACGGATCGCCTCGTGTTAGCCATTGGCAATATGACGGCTCGCCGCCGTGTGACAGACGCTTTAGTGTCTCGCGGGGCTCAGTTTCTGACAATGGTTCACCCCACGGCCATTGTCGCTCACAATGCTCAATTGGGGCACGGGGTATTGCTTTACCCCTACAGCGTCGTGTCGTCGTCGGCTCGGCTCGCCGACTTTGTAAAACTCAACTACTTTGCCTCGGTTGGCCACGACACACAATTGGGGCGACTATGTTTGCTGGCCCCCTACGCAACCGTCAACGGCTTCGGGGTGTTGGAGGACGAAGTCTATCTCAGTACGCATGCGACGGTTGTGCCGCAAGTAAGGGTCGGTGCGAGATCGACGGTCAGTGCGAATTCGGCGGTTATGCAGTCCGTGGGGAGCGATAGTTTTGTATTTGGAGTGCCTGGACGCGTAGTACCGCACATGCGCTTTCACTAAAATATAGTTTTCGTGCATGATGTTTCGTCACGCCAGGTAATCGGAGACTTGCCGATTTCATGTCTGAGCAATTGCGTTGTCTATTGGTATATGGAACGCGGCCGGAGGCCATTAAGATGGCCCCGGTGGTGCGTGAATGTCAGCGAAATGGCGATCGCATCGAGCCGATAATTTGTGTGACCGGCCAACATCGCGAGATGCTGGCGCAAGTCAACAATTACTTTGACATCGTTCCAGATGTTGACTTGGACTTGATGCGTCCCAACCAGACGTTGGCCAGCCTCACCGCGGCCTGTGTCGAGGGGCTCGATCGGATCCTCGCCGAACGTCAACCGCACTGCATCGTGGTCCAGGGCGATACGACGACGGTAATGGCGGGCTCGTTGGCAGCGTTCTACCGTCGAGTCCCAGTGGTACATGTCGAGGCGGGGTTGCGGACTGGTGATTTATTCGCGCCCTGGCCAGAAGAATTGAATCGGCGGATCACCACGCTCGTGACACAACTTCACTGTGCTCCCACGGAGCGATCGGCAGACAACTTGCGACGCGAAGGAGTCGATCCTGCTCGAATTCACGTGACCGGCAACACCGTCATTGACTCGTTGCTGTGGACGGTCCAGCGGGAGCGGTCCGCCGAAGCTCCATGGCGCGACAAATACACACGATTGGGGGACAGCCCCATGGTATTGATCACTGGGCATCGACGCGAGAACTTCGGCGGCGGATTTGAGAATATCTGTCGCGCCATTCGGCAGCTTGCCGACCAGTTTCCCGATGTGCATTTTGTCTATCCGGTCCATTTGAATCCGAACGTCCAACAACCTGTGCATGCGACGCTGGGAGGCTTGAAGAATGTCCATCTTGTGCCGCCAGTCCCGTATCCCGAATTTGTCTGGCTGATGGACCGCAGTACGATGATTTTGAGCGATTCCGGGGGAGTTCAGGAAGAAGCGCCCTCGCTGAGGAAGCCGGTATTGGTCATGCGTGAAACAACCGAGCGACCGGAAGCGTTGGAGGCGGGGGCCGTCGAGCTGGTGGGGACGGACGAGGGGCGGATCGTCGATCGCGTTGCGGTCCTGTTGACCGACCCTGCGGAATATGCTCGACACCAAATCGCCAGCAATCCGTACGGTGACGGACATGCGGCTCAACGGATTGTGGCCGCCATGTTGGCGTCGCAGTTTTCCTAACGGAACGATTCAAAACGAAAAGGTACGATAGCCATGAATGCCCAGTGGGACGCAAGTCAACGATATGTCCCCAATGAGACAAAGGTAACAGTATTGGGGCTAGGCTATATCGGATTGCCAACGGCCAGTGTCCTGGCGACCAAAGGGTACCAGGTGTTTGGTGTCGACGTCCGTGCCGATGTGGTGCAGACGATCAACGATGGTCGCATCCACATTGAGGAACCAGATCTCGACGTACTGGTGCGATCGGCGGTCAACAGCGGAAATCTGCGGGCGGGATTGGAACCTCAACCGGCCGATGTCTTTATCATTTGCGTGCCAACGCCGATACGACCTGACCACTCCCCCGATTTGTCGTTCATCGAACAGGCCTGCGCGACGTTGCGCCCGGTGATCGAACGCGGGAATCTCGTCATTCTCGAATCGACAAGCCCACCGCGAACGACGGAAGACCTGGTGGTAAAGCAGGCCATTCCCACCGAGATGACCGTGGGCCAAGACGTGTTTGTGGCACACTGCCCGGAACGCGTGCTCCCCGGCCGAATCCTGCTGGAAGTGGTGCAGAATGATCGTGTGGTTGGCGGTATCACCAACGCCTGCGCCACCAGGGCCAAGCGGTTCTACGAGTCCTTCGTCAACGGTGCG
>JAGQPD010000052.1 GCA_020426865.1 Planctomycetales bacterium | reverse complement strand
CAACTCCTTACGGGGGAGAGGGGGCAAACTTACCGTCCAACGGGGCAAGCCCGTTGGGGCGGCGACAGCCTGCGCATGAGCATCCTCGCACTCCACCAATTCTGGAGGCTCGCCGAAGATCCAGCTGCGGACAGCTGGGGGACTTTTACTGCCCTCGCAGTGCTTGAATCGGATCGATCCTTGCTGCCTTCGTGGCGGGATAAAGCCCGCTGACGACGCTGATCACCACCGAATAGGCAACGCCTCCGACCAACAGCCACCAAGGGAAGACGAACACGGCGTCGGGGCCACGAATCCCGTATTGCTCAGCGTATCGGTTAAACAAAAACGCCAGGGCGTAGCTCACAACCCTCGCCAACAAAAGGCCGGCGATGCCACCCAGCAATCCCGTCACCGACGCTTCGACCAGGAATATCCAGCGAATATCGTTATTGGACGCGCCAATCGCTTTGTACAGCCCGATTTCCTGATACCGTTCCATGACGGTCATTAGCAGGGTATTGAGGATGCCCAATCCGGCAACGACCAACGCAACCGTACCAACAGCCGTCAACAATGCCTCCATGAACACGAAGAAATTGCGCATGTCCTCGACGCGGTCGACGACCGACGACGTCCGCAACCCGAGTTCTCGCAACTTGGGTTCGACGCGCAAAACATCCACGGGTCTTTCTGTCCGTACAATGACTTGAGGATACCCGCGAGCCGATTTTCCGGAAGATCGGATTCCCTGCAAGGCGCCTTCCATCCAGCTGGACGGCATTTTTCGCATCAGATCAACCGGTAGCATGATTCTGTCCCCACCGAGACTCACACCAATCTTTGGCGGTTGGTACACACCGACGATAGCCAAGGGGAGCGTATCGGCTTCGTACGTCAGACGTTGGTCGTCATCGACGACGGTCAAGCCGGACACCGACACCTCAACGGTTTGACCAACCGCTCGTTCCATCGGCTCGAACCCCAGCCGTTTTACGAGCTCCTGCGAAACAACAACTTCCTGGCCCTCACCCAGCGAGAAGAAGCGTCCGGCGACGAGCAGCTCTTCGGCAAAATCAAGCAGTCCCGCTTCGCGAGGCACGCCCACCGCGTATGCCGTGACCGATTTGTCGTTGGCCTTGAGCGTTGCTTCGGCGAGCCGAAAGTCTGGGTAGGCAAAACGAACCCCGTCAAGTTGTTCGATCTTGTCGATCAATTCGTCATCCAGTGTTACGGAATCGGCATGGGCACCGTCGACTTCTACCTCGATGTGGTTCAGCAATCCAAGTCGTTCGATAGGCCCCTCGATCTGTTGGCGCAACCCCAGCACGAACGCGATCATCGAGACCAGGGCACCACTGGCGATTGCGATACCGGCGACCGTAAGTGACGTGCGGAGTTTCGCACGCCGCGAATTCTGCAGGGCGTAGACGGCAAGCTCGACCGTTCGCTTCATCCGTTGTTCGCTCCACCCGCACGGTGCCATACGTCGTGTAATAGCTGTTGCTCCACAAACTTTCCGTCCCGCATGCGGACGAGTCGATCGCAGAATTGACGGACCAGCGCCTCGTCATGTGTCACGACCAGCACTGTCATCTCCGCGTCGTTACTGATATCACGCAGTAGCGTCATCAGTTCGTGTGCGGTAGCCTGATCGAGGTTCCCCGTCGGCTCGTCGGCTAGCAGAATCCGAGGCCGATTGACGATCGCCCGCGCCACAGCGACTCGCTGCTGCTCGCCACCACTCAGTTGGCTTGGCTTATGCCGTGCACGATGCGCCAAGCCGACACGCTCGATGCTATTGCGTGCCCGCTTCGAGCGTTCCAAACCATAGATCCCTTGCATCGTGAGTGCCAGCTGCAGGTTCTCTTCGGCGGTCAGATGAGGTAACAGAAAAAACGACTGGAAGACAAAGCCGACCATGGTCCGCCGGTATTCCGTCTTTTGCTGGGCGGACATCGACGCGACGTCATCGCCGCGTACGAGAACGCGACCGGCTGATGGCGAATCGAGTCCACCGATAACATGCAGGAGTGTCGATTTACCGGAACCACTGACGCCAACAATCGCGAGGAATTCGCCACTTGCCACTTGCAGCTCGGCACCATGCAAAGCGTGAACATCCGCGTTACCCACGCGGTACGTGCGACGGACATCTTGTAGTTCTATGGCTATTGATGGCATTTCACGCACCATCGAAAATCATCATTCCTAGCCATGCCTCGTACATCTGCTTCGAACATACTCGACTCGGCGAAATTGAGCTACGTGCCATACGCGGCTTCACCGCATTCAGTTCGCTGGTCGCGGGCGCAACAAAACAACCCACGGCAAAAACCGTGGGTTGTTTGCGAAAATGAAACGGTGGCAAATTGTCTTAGCGTCGGCGTAGGCGAAGCATACCGAGGCAACCGGCGAGCAACAACAGTGCCGACGTCGGCTCGGGAACTCCTGGCGTTACGACCACGCCGTACATATTACGACCGCCGTTGTCCGCTTGGCGGATTGTGACAGTTCCAGCATCGGCAAACGACTTGGAGTAGATCGAATACCATTGTTGGATGCTACCATCGGCCCCTTCGTCGATACCGACTTTGTCAGGTCGCGAGGAATCACTCGCTCGATTAAGGCCGCCGCTGGTTGCCGACCAGCCTTCATCGACGATCCACTGCATGTTGTCCGGACCAAACGTCGGTGGGTCGTCGCCACTGCCGTCCTGAAGTCGATTGTCGATCAGCATGTAGATGGTCGCCGGACCGTCGGTGGTAATATCCAACAAGTAACCGGTATTATCGCGGTTATCGTTGCCGGACATAATGTAGTCGGCACCAAGCAGATAGCTGGGAATCGGGAAAACTTCCGTTCCGCCATCGGTATTGGTGTAACGATGATTTCGATCCACAAACGCGGGAGCGAGATCCTGGAATGGAGTGACGGTATAGTTATCACCGATTACGGCACCGGGAATCGGCTCATCATTGACCGACACAGGAAACGTCTGTCCGGTCCATTTCGCAGTGATCGTATCGGTGGCCTCATTGTCGCCGCCGGTTTCGACCACGTCCGTAATGACCGCTTGCGCTGACGAAACCATAAACGTCAAGCAAGCGGTGATAACAGTCAACACATTGTACGCCGCTAGGGGCGCACGGAACGAAACTCGAGTCATTAGCCATTCTCCCATCAATCTAAAGCAAGAAAACAAAGTACAACTATGGGAGAACCGGAACTAGCTCCAACGGTCCCAATTCTCTATTTACGTCGTCGCACCATTCCCAGGGCCAACATACCGATCGACAGTAACGATCCCATGGCAGGTTCCGGTACGCTGCTCACTCCCACTCCCACGGCGTTGTCTTTCCACTGACGGAAGTCGGCGAAGTTGACAAAACCGTCAAGTGTCAAGTCACCTTCGGCACGACCGGTGACGCTTTGGAAGAAATGATCACGGATCGGCGGAAAATCGTCCATATTGGCGACCCCGTCGCCGTTGACGTCGCCCGGAACGA
>JAGQPD010001293.1 GCA_020426865.1 Planctomycetales bacterium | reverse complement strand
AAGGCCCCTGCTAGATAGGGCGGCATTTCTTCAGCGGTCAACTTACCGATCCGCGACGAAAACGGCTTGCCCGGTCCACGCACGACCTCGCCCACCAGGTACTGCCCAATCGCGATCGCCGCTTCCTTGCCGTCCGCGATACTCCTGACCACCAGCCCTTTGCCGCGAATCGCATTGCCCGCGGCAAACAGACGTGGATTGTCGGTTTGATACGTCTCTTTGTTGATCGCGACGCCACGCTTATCGACCGGCAATCCCCACGACTGCAACTGTGCCACGTCACTCGCGCCACAACATGCCACCACCACATCAAACTCGTCCAGCAATCGATCCCACGCGTGCCGATCCGCAATAGGCGTTGCCAAATGAAAGTTTACGCCCACTTTTTCAACTTGTCGCACCTCGCCGCGTAACACATCGATTGGCAACGTGCCGCTGGCGCATTCATCATGCAATCGCCCACCTGCTTCCGGCTGTCTTTCAAACAAATCGCAGGCATGTCCTTGCTGCCGCAGATAAAATGCCGCGGCCAGACCGGTCGGACCCGCTCCGACAATCGCGATGCGTTTGCCGGTATCGGGCAAGCAAGTTGGCACATACGGATCACCGCTGGCCAAATCGACGTCTGCCACATGCCGTTTCAATTCACAAACCGTTACTGGTTCATCCGAGGCATTGCGTCGACATCCCTTCTCGCACGGCTTCGGGCAGACTCGGCCCAAAGTCGCTGGCATCGCAATGTCACGTTTTATTGTGGCAACCGCATCCTGCAAATGCCGGTCGCCGATTTGCTGCAACATTAATGGGATATCCATATGAGCTGGACAGGCAAAGAAACATGGTGCTAAGCAATCTCCCAAGTGGTCGCTCAGCAGCAGTTCCAGCGCCGTCCGCCGCATCTCGTGCACTTCCTCCGTTTCGCTTTCCACGATCATCCCATCGGTAACTTTAGTTGCACAAGAAGGGACGAATTGTCCGGTTAACGCGTTCTTCACGAGACATATCTGACAGGACGTTGTTGGTGAGCAACCTTCGAGATGACACAATGTAGGAATAGAGATCCCCAGCCCTTCGGCGGCATGCAGCACCGTTGTCGCCGGCGCGACTTCCGCTATTCGTCCGTCGATCGTGATCTTGACCATCGTTGTTGCTACCATCACGCTACCTCATCGAGACAACTTCAATCGCGTGTTCAGGACACCCTTGACGACAAGCGTCGCAGCGAGTGCACTTTTCCGGATCAATCCAGTGCTTGCGATAGGGAGACCAAGGGATCGCCTGCACCGGACACTGTTGGGAACAGATTGTGCAACCGATGCATTTATCATTGACAGAATACTTGATGAGCGAAACACATTTTCCGGCAGGACAGCGACCCTGCAGATGAGCTTCATATTCGTCACGAAAATACTTTAACGTAGACAACACAGGATTCGGCGCCGTTTTACCCAATCCGCACAGCGATCCCGCGCCGACCTGACGCGAAAGATTTTCGAGGTTGTCGAGGTCGGCTGGCTTCCCCTGCCCCGTACAAATCCGATCGAGG
>JAGQPD010001292.1 GCA_020426865.1 Planctomycetales bacterium | reverse complement strand
ATTCTTCGGTATTTGCCGCCATGAGCGTCACCGTCCGTAGTAACAGTTACAGGAGCCGAAGGGCTATGCAGCCACAATGTCCTAGCAAGTCGATTGACCTCCCGAAGCCAACAGCGGTAACGCTCCGCCTTATCATGGCCTGGGTCCTCATCGGTTGGGGATCGCATTGGGCGGGGCAGCCAGGTCACGGCCTGGCTTGGGCAGATGAGAAAGGATCGGAATCGGAATCAAGCCGCCCAAATATCTTGTTCTTGTTCGGGGATGACCAACGATCCGACACGATCGCCGCCTGGGGAAACGACCGCATCAAGACGCCAAATCTGGATGCGTTGGTGCGAAGTGGGATCAGCTTTCGCCGCAACTATTGCTTTGGCTCACGGCACGGCGCGGTGTGTCAGCCGAGCCGAGCAATGTTGATGAGCGGTCGGCATTTATTTCACATCGATGATGCCATCTCCAACGCCATGACGTTTCCGCAGCTATTGCGCCAACACGGATACACCACCTTTGCGGTAGGCAAGTGGCATAACGGGTTGCCCTCGTTGGCTCGAAGTTTTGCCGGTGGCAAGTCGATCATGATGGGAGGCATGTCGGATCACACCCGAGTTCCGTTGCACGACTTGGAGAAGTCCGGCGAGCTCATCAACCAGCGGACCGGCGAGAAACGATTGGCAGAAATGTTTGCCGATGCCGCTGTCGAGTTTCTCAGTAACTACCGAAGCGATGATCCGTTTTTATGTTATGTGGCGTTTACGTCCCCACACGACCCGCGAGATCCGCCAGAATCGGATCGGGAATACTACTACCAGCATCGGCCTTCGCTGCCGAATAATTTTCTACCTCAACATCCGTTCGACAATGGGCAGCTTGTACTAAGAGACGAGAATCTAGCGCCGTGGCCGCGAACCACGTCGGTGATCTCCGACCAATTGGCCGAGTACTACGGGATGATTACCCACTTGGACGCCCAGATCGGCCGTGTCCTACAGGCGTTGCACAATTCTCCGTTCGCGGAAAACACGATTGTCATATACGCGGCCGATCACGGCCTGGCGGTTGGCAGCCATGGTCTGTTAGGCAAGCAAAGTTTGTACGAGCACAGTATGCAATGCCCGTTGATCATGGTGGGGCCCGGGATAGCGCCGGGCACGTCGACCTATGCTATGACGTACCTCTATGACATTTTCCCGACGATCTGTGATTTCACCCACGTCACGGCACCTGATGAGCTGGACGGCAAGTCACTGGCACCGATCGTGTCCGACCCGTCAACGACCGTCCGCGATAGCATCATGCTTGCCTATCGCGACCTGATGCGAGCTGTCCGCGACGACCGCTGGAAACTCATCGTCTACCCCCAAATCAACCACCGTCAGCTCTTCGATCTTGCAAAGGACCCCGACGAAATGCACGATTTGGCGGCGAGCCCCAGCCACCAATCAACTCTGAAACACATGGCCAATCTGTTGCAAGAATGGCAAACGCAAGTCGGCGACACCCTACCTTGGACGGTTTCAAATCCACGTGATAAGTTCCGCGATCTTACGGGAACCAAGCGCACACCCGATCAATGGCAGCCCCGTTGGATCGTCGAAAAATACTTTGAAGGCCCAGATTCCAGCCCCAATCCCGTTTCGAATCAAGAGCAGTAGCTCCAATGCACAAATTTCGCTTTGCTGCACAATTACCATTGCTGCGCAACTGTCCGGGCAGACTTGACGCCCGCCGCAAGAATTGCGACATTCGGAACAGATCATTCGCTGCACCTTCGGCAATAAGCCACTGCTGACGGCTTATCGCCGGGTCGTCCGG
>JAGQPD010001291.1 GCA_020426865.1 Planctomycetales bacterium | reverse complement strand
CGCGTCACGCAACGTAATGACGTCGGCGGTGTTGCTCAAGCGACCGCCATACGGTCCCAACGCTGTGACCCCCATGTTGCCCTGCAAGTACGACGGGTTCTGGGCAACGAGCAGGTACTGTCCCGAATCAATGGCGGTTCCGGCCGGAAACGAGAATGAGATACCCCCTTCAAAATACCATCCTGACAGACTGATGGCATCAGGTCCGCCGTTGAACAGTTCGATATACTCTAGCGGTTGCCCGTCATCACCGGAATCGTAGTGGATTTCATTGATCACAACGCCCGTCGCTTCCAGGATGGCGAAGGTGCCGTTGAACGCTTCCAGCGGCAGACCTTCCCCGGTGCTACTGATTGCGCCGGCGGCGATCGTCACCGTGTGGAAGCCGTTGGAAGTGACCTTCGGGATCGTGAACCGTACCGAATCAGCATCGAGGATTTGATAGGACGTCGCTGCCAGTCCGTCGATCTTCAAATCGGCGGCCTGTAATGTCGATGGATTCACCGGAGAATTGAAATGCACGGTGTACTCAGTCGGTGCGACGGTCACCGCACTGCCGTTAGGCGGATCGCTGCTGGCGACCCGGAAGGACGCGTCGAGTTCGGTAAGACGGATGCCCGTTAGTGCATATCCCTTGCTGCCAAACGCAGCACTGCCGCTACCGACCCCCGGCGTCGCACCTCGATATTGTTCCGAGATGACTTGAAACTGGCCGTCAACGCCAGGATCGATGTCCAGCCACTGCGCGACGAATCCCTGGTTTGCCTGGTGATTCTCTCCCGTCCAAACTGCGACTTGGTTTGCCGCCAATCCGTCAGTCACGATTCCCACGCCGCTCGAATGCGCCGGCGTAAATCCATCCGCACCCACCAAGGTTACCAGCGTCCAGCGGTTGGTGTAGCCGGCATTCCCACGTACCGCCGATCCGGCAAACTCGTAGGCTTTGCCGGAATCCAAACCAGAAAAATCGAGCGTATACGTATCGTTTCCCGAGAGTGCCAGGCTGGCGCCAAAACCACTGCCAAAGTCCACCCAGCCATTGAAGATGGCGTATGCCTCTGTTCCCACAGCCGGTTGTCCGGCCGTGCTTTCGTAGGCGACCCCCGCTGCGGACGTCGTCAACGTAATTCCCGTCCCTTGTCCGGTTTGACTGTCCAGCAGCTGACCCGATGTCACACCGTTAGCCGCGTATGAAGTCGTAAACGGATGGGTCCCGTTGCCGCTGACGTGGTCATTGAACATCACCACGTCGGCGGCCAACAGCTCCCGAAACTCCAGCGACTCCAGGCGCAGCATGCGCCAGGATACCTTCTTCTTTGTCCGCACGTTCCTATTCCCTGAAGAAATCGATCGAAGCAATACACCCTAAATTAACACAAATCGCCACCATTCCAAGCTTTTGGTCGACACAAAGTCCCACGGCTGTCCCAGCCGTCCCACGAAACACCCCCAGGACTCCCATCCCGTCTTCACGCGCGTACGTAGAACAAAGCGCATCGACACCGCCCAGCGACTATGTCGATGGCATGATGTCGATGGCATCGACCAGCAGTCTACGTCCAGCAAGCTCGACCACTTTGTATCGCATACTGCCCCGTTTTGCTCACGGGCACGACCGGTCGCTTGCCTGGCAGGCGGCCGACGCATTCGACCGCACCAAACAGTTCGCCAACGGACGCGAGTGTGTCATTTCCGGCCCGCGGCTGGCGTGCCGGCAGCTAGTCAATGCTCACTCGCGTAAAGCAAAAAACAAAAACTATTCTTTTTGCTTGACTGCGTGGCTGCGTGCCGGCGAACAAATCCTTACGAAGTCGTTGACGCATGGGAAAAACCAGCTTATAAGAGCGATTGGAGTGTTAGTGCATACGCTCGAAACGTGAGCTGCTCGGCGGCGACCATTTTCCGGCACTTCGTGCAAGTATTTTCTTGTCGTTGGAGTTTGGTGGCCTCGGGGAGGAAGGCGCAGGAGCAGCCCCGAGGGAAAAAGAGCCCTGATCTGCACGAGTCCGCAGGCATCTTATTGAAAGGACGGCAACACATGTTTTATCTGCGATTGAGTACCAGATTGGCGACACTCGTCGCCCTGGCAACTTTGGTCGCCTACGCGCCGCTGGCGCGGGCGACGACGTTTGATTGGACCAACACGGGAGTCGGAAATTGGGAGGACAGCGGGAATTGGACAGGTTTTCCACCGGCATTTTTTTTGGATGAAGCGGGGCGGATCGACAATGGCGGCACGGCGTTTGTCGGCGGGGATGTGTTTGATGATCCCGGGCAGGTTATTTTGGGTGACACCGGCAATGGCTCGGGGACCTTGGAAATTCGCAGTGGCGGGTTGCTGAGCGTTACGCGGGACTCGGTTCCCAATTCCGGTGACGCGAATGGTTCAAGGCGTGTTGGATTTGGCGGACTTGGTACGTTGAATGTACTGCCGGGTGGCACGTTTGAAACCTTTTCACTGTCCTCCGGAGGCAACGCCGCCAGTTCCATCAACCTTAGCGGCAATGCAAGTCTGACATTTGGCTCGGCGAATCTACAGCGCGTGACGCACATCACGGGGCCTAACGTAAATTTCAATGGCACGGGGGTGCTGGGGTTGGGGTCGACTTCAACGTTGATCGCCGAAATTACCGGCGCCACACATTCGTCACTAAAGACCACTGGCAATGCCTCCGTCAACGGTACGC
>JAGQPD010001290.1 GCA_020426865.1 Planctomycetales bacterium | reverse complement strand
GCCGCACAGTTGATCGCCACAAACGGTTTACGTTTGCGAGGACTGTTTTGATGGATCGCCTGCGCAAACAATTCCTTGCCGGTCCCCGTATCGCCAGTGATCAATACACTGGCATCGGTCGGAGCAATCCGCTTGACCTGCTCCACAATCTTGCTAATCCGCTGGCTTGCATAAATGATCCCCTCGAAACCGAATTTCTCATCCAATCGCTGGTGGAGATTCGCGTTGGCACGAATTAAATGGACCCGTTCCGCTGCCTTGGCCGTGATCGCCCGCAGACGGTCGGTGTTCAACGGCTTTTCCAAGAAGTTGAACGCACCCAATTGCATCGCTTCCACCGCCTTGGGA
Organism: Planctomycetales bacterium; assembly: GCA_020426865.1. Taxonomy (GTDB): domain Bacteria; phylum Planctomycetota; class Planctomycetia; order Pirellulales; family Pirellulaceae; genus JAGQPD01. The sequence goes on along the minus strand of JAGQPD010001290.1, from coordinate 2,112 downwards.
ACCGAAGCATGCCCGGTGACCATCACCACTTGCGCGTCCGGCAACACCGTGCGCGCTCTTGCCAGAATCTGCATACCATCAACTTCATTCATCACGAGATCAGTGATAATGATGTCAAAATCATCCTGATCGATCGCCTTGGCACCATCCGGGCCCGACGTCGCCAGCTGACATCGGTATCCGACACGATCGAGCGTCTCCTGCATCGCCATCGCATGACTCTTGTCGTTGTCCACCACCAACACGCGCATCGAAGCGGCGAGTTTTTCGGCCGATGGCAAGGCAACGTCTTGTCCTTCAGCGACGTAATCATTCACGGCAATGCTCCCCTACTCCTGATCCCGGCGGACCGCCGACGACTCGGCAACCACCTCCATCGAAACGTCGGCCGACCGTTTCGCCATCGTCTCGGTTTGCCGTGAGGTCGCCTCGGCTCCCTGCCCCACCCCGTGCTCGGCGATCCGCGGCGGCAACGGAAACTCAATTGTAAACTTCGTCCCCCTACCGACTTCGCTTTGCACGTCGATCCACCCGCCGTGAGCTTCAATGCCCTTCCGCGCCGTCGGCAATCCCAGACCAGAGCCGCCTTCCTTCGTCGAGTAGAAGGCCTCAAACATATGCATCGCCGTCGTTTGATCCATCCCCTTTCCGGTATCGATCAAATCGAGTGCCACGCCGTGACGTGACAGCCGCGTGCGGACCGTCAACTGCCCACCATCGGGCATCGCTTCCATGGCGTTCTTGATCAAATTCACCAATGCCGCCTCCAGCGTGCGCTCGTCCATCAGAATGCTGGGAAGATCGGCGTCAAGGTAGCGAATGATTTCGATATCGCATTCATGAGCCTGCGGCGCAAACAACGCCAGGACTCGCTGCAGCTGTTCGTTCAAATTCCCGGGTGTCAGCTGGATTTGGCTCACATGTGCGAAGCGGAGGAAATCGTCAAGCAGATTCTGCAACCGGTGGCATTGCCGCTGGACGATTTCCACCTTCGACCGAGCACGCCGCGTCTGTGGCGTTTGAGCATCGGCAAGATCTTCGGCCAGCAGCTCCATATTCATACCGATAACCGACAGGGGATTCTTGATTTCGTGCGCAAGCGCCCCTGCCAGCTCGGCAATTTCATTGTATTGCTGCTGGAGTCGCTGGTTTTCCAGTCGTTCTTGTGACATCTCGCTTGCCGACATGCCGGTCCTCGTCACGCGTGCGTAAAGAACAGAACAAACAACGCCCGACGGACAGGATTCCATCGGGCGCGGCTTGCGTAATTACGATTCGTGCCGTCGCGAACGAAAAGGTTCGCCGCAGCCAGAGTGGTTGCCCCCTACTTTTCGCTGCCGACCTTTTCGTCTTTCAAACCGAGCTCCTGCATCGCGCGCTTGCGACTGAGCTTGACGCGATCGTGGTCGTCGATATCCAGTACCAGCACCTTCATGGGATCGCCCACACCGCAAACGTCCGATACGTTGCTGACATAACCTTCGGACAATTCGCTGATGTGACACAGTCCATCGCGCCCAGGCAAGATTTCCACAAACGCACCAAAGTCCTTGATACTGGTGACACGGCCGTCGTAGATCTTACCAATTTGCACTGAGGCCGTGAGCGCCTCGACCTGTCGAAGTGCAGCCTGAGCCCACTCGGCGTTGGCACTGGCAATCGTTACCGAACCGTCGTCGTCCACCTCGATCACTGCTCCTGTCGACTCCTGAATGCCACGGATGTTCTTTCCACCCGGACCAATGAGCAGTCCAATCTTTTCCGGTGGAATTTGCGTGCGAAGCAACCGCGGTGCCCACGGGGAAACTTCATCGCGCGGACGTGGTATCGTCGTCAACATCGTCCGCAAAATTTCGATCCGAGCATCGCGGGACTGCGTCATCGTGGCACGAATGATCGATTCACTATTGCCGCGAATCTTGAGATCCAACTGGATCCCGGTAATGCCACGCTGCGTTCCAGCAATCTTGAAATCCATGTCACCGTAATGGTCTTCGTCACCAATGATGTCCGTCAGCAGCGTCCATTTGTCTTCCGACTCGTAAACCAACCCGACCGAGATACCGGCCACTGGATTGGTAATCGGCACGCCGGCATCCATCAAACTGAGGG
>JAGQPD010001289.1 GCA_020426865.1 Planctomycetales bacterium | reverse complement strand
ACATGGACGGCGACGCCGACGGCGATTTCGACGTCGACGCCTTCGATTTCCTTGCCTGGCAGCAACAATATGGGATCGGTGCCGGGCCGTTATCCGCCGTTTCTGCCGTCGTGCCAGAGCCTAGCTCGATTTTCCTCCTGCTTTTCGGTTTGGGTATGGTAGTGAACTCGTTTCAAAGGGGCCGATTGTGAACAGGCACAAGCGTTTCTCTTTCAGCGTTCTGGTATGGGCGAGCGTTGCTTTGAGCCATTGTTCAACCCTTACCGCACAGGTTACTTGGCAAGGTGACGACGGCATCCAACCAAGCAAATGGGGAGTTCCAGGCAATTGGAGTGGAGGTGCCGTACCTATTTCGACCGACGATGTCATCGTTGGCGCACCCTCGCCAACCGAAATTGACAGCGTATTTGGTCCATTGATTGCCTCGGTTTCTACCTTGGAAGTGCAAGTTGACGGGGCTATTGAAATCGCAGACGGCAAGAAACTCGACATTCACGGCGGCACACTGTCGAACGACGGTTCAGTTACGGTCAACAGCGACGCGGGGGCAAATGCCAGGCTGGGATTTGTCAACGGCGGTACCATCAGTGGCAGCGGCGACATCTTATTACCCGCTCCTGGTGTTGCCTCCGAGATTCTGGTGACGCTTGGCACTCTGACCCACGAGGCCGGTCATACGATCCGTGGCGAAGGGCAGATCAATGGAGCGTTCATTAATAATGGTTCTATCGTTGCCGAGGACGGCAGTGGCGACCTTAACGGTGCGTTGTTGATCATTGGCAGCGGAACGAAGACAAACAACGGGACGATCCAATCTTCAACAACTTCAAATGTCAGTTTCTTAACTGACATTACTCAGGGCGCTGGTGGCAAGATCGTAGCCGATACAAAAAAGGTTTTCCTCAATAACCGTACCTTCACCGGTGGTACCCTCGAATCGGTGAATGGCGGCATTTTCGAGTCAATTGATGGCACGCTTACGCTCGACTCAATTCATCTCTTAGGGACGCTCCACAAGTATAATTCTGCTACTGGGTCGACGTTGAACGTGGCGAACAATACTTTGACTAATGATGGGACGATCCAAATTGGCATCGATGCCACCGAGTCGACCGTCTTGAACTTTGCTACCTCGGAGACTATCGATGGCAGTGGCGAGATCATCCTCATGACCGAAAACCTCACTGGCGTAGGTTCGCGGATACGCTCCTCAGGAGGGGTTGTTGGAACGATCGGCGCCAACCAAACAGTTCGCGGAGTCGGAGTCATTGAAGCCGGCCTCATCAATGACGGCACCATCATCGCCGAGCCCCAAATCGGAACTATTTTACAGTTTGAGACCAGCACAAATCCACAAACCAATAACAATCTCATACGAGCAGATGCCGGCGCTACACTTCGTATTCGCGTTTCAACGATAACCCAGAATGCTCCCAATGGCAGGATTCTTGCAAACGAAGGAACCGTGCAACTCGACGCAGGCGGTACCATCGTGGGTGGCAGGCTGGAGGCGGTCGGGGCGGGTACCTTCACGCTCACCACGTCCGGTCGGCTGACGAATGTAATAAACAACGCCCCGTTCACCATCCTTGATGGCAACAACACGCTTAACCTTAACGGTACGTCGTTGGAAAACAACAACACGATTACCAATCGCAATCGCATCTTAGTAGAGAGCGATGTGGCGTTATCGGGCTCCGGTGAGATTCTTCTACCCGACCTCGCAAATGGCTCGTTTATTACTGTCAACAGCGGATTCACGCTGACGCAAGACCCAGGGCATACGATCCGCGGTCGGGGACAAATTACGGGGGCCGGAATGACGATCAACAACGGTCGCCTGGAGGGCAACTCGGCCGCCGAAATGCTTGAGATCCGCGCTACCAAGTTAGGCGGGACGGGGGTGCTCGACGATGTTCGCATCGGTTTTGTCGCTACCCATTCTCCTGGAGAAAGCACTGCCATCGTTCCGCTGGAGGGGAGTTATTCGCTCGGACATATTTCTGCACACCTGGAGATCGAGATCGGTGGCCCTACTCCTGGCACACAGCACGACCAACTCAATTCCACCGGTGCAGTGAATCTCGATGGCGTTCTCGATGTGCTGGCGCTCGATGTGGGCGGTTACACGCCTACCGCCGGCGATCGCTTTGATATCATTGAATCGACTAGCGATATTGTTGGTACTTTCTTCTCCGCGAATTTTCCCAGCATTCTCGGCGGTCGATCGGTGACGTGGCTTCCGGTCGATTACCTGACCGATCCCAAAAAAGTGACGCTTGAGATTGCTACTGTGGATTTCCTTGCTGGCGACTTCGACGAAAACGGCATGGTCGACAACGCCGATTTGACCACCTGGGAAACGGGGCTCGGCATGTCCGCAGGCGCCACGCACATGGACGGCGACGCCGACGGCGATTTCGACGTCGACGCCTTC
>JAGQPD010000051.1 GCA_020426865.1 Planctomycetales bacterium | reverse complement strand
GGCACTTCGATATGAATATCGATTCGGTCGAGCAGTGGCCCGGAGATCTTATTCATATAGCGTTCCACGGCCCCCGTAAGACACATGCAATTGCGGCGCGGATCGTTGCGATAACCACATGGACAGGGATTGAGTGCAGCGATCAACATAAAGTCGCAGGGAAACGTCGCGCTGGTCAATGCTCGGGAAATCGTAACCACGCCGTCTTCCAACGGCTGGCGCAATACTTCCAACGTCCGTCGATCGAATTCGGGCAATTCGTCCAAGAACAGGACTCCGTGGTGTGACATGCTGATTTCACCGGGTGAGGGAGGATTGCCGCCACCGACCAGCCCCGCGTTACTAATCGTATGATGCGGGGCTCGAAAGGGACGCGTCGCCATCAACGGTTGACCGGGTTTCAGTAACCCCATCGCGCTGTAGATCCGCGTCGTCTCGATCGATTCCGAGGTCGTCAGCTGGGGCATGATCGTGGGCACTCGCTGTGCCAACATGGTTTTTCCCGAGCCGGGAGGTCCGACCATCAGTAGATTGTGGGCACCAGCGGCGGCAATCATCAATGCGCGTTTGGCCATTTCCTGTCCACAGACATCCGCGTAGTCCAGGTCGTACATCGAGAAGGACCGAAACAGGTCATCCAGTCGCGATGGAGTCGGGGGGATCTCGAGTTCACCGGTGAAAAACGCCACAGCTTCCGCCAGGCTCGAAACCGCAATGACATCCAATTCCTCGACGACTGCCGCCTCGGCAGCACTGGCAGCCGGAACGACAATCCCTTTCAAATCTCCCTGTTTGGCGGCGGCCATGGCCATCGACAGCGCCCCGCGCGCCGCCCGTGTGCTCCCCTCCAACGATACCTCGCCAACCACCGCGTATTCCTCGAACAGGTCCAGTTCAATCTGAGCACTCCCGGCCAACATCCCTAAGGCGATCGGCAAATCGAACGATGCCGCTTGCTTCGGCAGTTCCGCCGGAGCCAAATTGACCACGACCCGATCCTGCGGGCGCATGAATCCCGAATTTACCAACGCCCGCTCCACCCGATGTGTGCTCTCCTTGGCCGCTGCCTCCGTCAACCCAACCAACAAATACTTCGGCGAATTCGACGGTGATACATCCACCTCAACCTCCACCGGTATCGCTTCAATCCCCAACATCGAATAGGTCTTCAGCTTTGCCAACATGACGGTGTCTCCTTACGTCACCCCAACACGGACCAAGAACAATTCGCGATGAAGGCCGAGTCGGCAGGTCGCCCGTGCTGCGCAACTTCTGTCGAGGACGAGGGGACCTGGCGACGCCCGGTTTTTATCGATCCTACGGATGCTCTCCGTCGGCCTTCCGCAACCTATTGAACACTCGCACACATTTGTGTACAAATAAGTCATAGTGATCAAGATATCATAGTCGCACCATACGACAAGGGGTGCGGCGAAAAAATCAAGCATGATCGAATCACGCTGCTGCCGCGAAGATACAAGCTCATTGACGCAAGCTTATCCGCTCAAGACAAACTCGAACACATTCTCGGCCGCTTCGCGGACCTCGAATTCGAGACCGGAATCCTCGAATCGCGTATAACGCGTGTGCACCGGCGCCATGCGCCGCGAATTGGCGTCGCGATCGACGTTCGCCGATATGCCAGGAATGACGACCGCGCGGTGCCGCCCCAACACGGCACCATCGCCATCGCCGTACGTTTCCAACTTCACTTGGCCATCGGCACCAATTTGCCCGCGAGCAATCAAGCCGTGCTCGACCGATTCGAACAGGACCGTCCCACTTGCCAACGGCTTTCGGTCCGCATCAAGCACCCGACCACTGGTAGGATAGGTCCGCAATCGATCGCTGGGCCGGCACCCCATAACGGCAATCAACAGAAAACCCAACGCCGACAACAACGTGATGGCTCGCCGTCTATTCACATTATCGGGTCCCAGCTTGTGACAGCTCATCGCTAGCAAAACCATCGTCGCGAGCCGCCATGTGGTCGATGGCAATAATGTTCATGTCACTAGCCAATGCTTCGACGTGGCCGTCCACAAACACAAACGGACAAACGCCAGGATGCCAGCTGCCGAACCCGTCGCAAATACAAGGGGTACGGCATACGCCGCTGGTGTTGCACCTTGTGCGATCGGCAGGGTTGTTGGCGATCGGTGCAACGCGGCCAGCCACACGTGCACAATTCGTCTGATGATCTCCGTTGTAAAGGGATCCTTGCCGGTCGATCGCGTCGAACGGGATGTGCTTTTCGCCCCCCAAAAATGTCTTACTCAATCCATCGGTGATTTTCTTGAAAGTGACATCCGACCGCCAAAGCCTTCCCTTGCGCTCCTGCGAGAAATCAAACACTCGCGGTGTGATAATCGTTCCGTTAGCGCCTGGTCGCCAGAACTGATCTCCGCCGCGCTGGTTGTTTCCCGCATTGCCCACGTAATCGCCAACGGCACCAACCGTCGAGGCCGGACCGTCCACATTTCCTTCCATCGTCAACGGATTCGAATCTCGAGTCGGGCATCGAAAGATGGGCAACGCAATTAATCGAGCCTGTTCGTTACGCGGGTCATAATACGGGCGATCCAGCTGCCAAAGCTGTTGCTCGGTTTGCGACTCGAAAAACGGTAGGACCAAGGCAAACCAACTGGGATGGCGATTCTCGTAACGCGACGGTGGCACACAGGCGTAACTACTTTCAAACCCGTGAACCGCGATTCCCAACTGACGCAAATTGTTGATGCATTGGGTGCGCCGAGCGGCCTCGCGCGCAGCGTTGACGGCAGGCAGCAGCAAGGCCACCAACATGCCAATGATCGCGATCACGACCAAAAGCTCGACGAGCGTAAACGCCGACGATCGATGCTGCTGCTTGCGACAAAAAAGCCGTGTCCGACAACTCATATAACTGGCCTGCCAAGCTGGACGGATGTTGTGGCAATCAACTGAACCAACACAACCTCACCTCCGATTACGATCAACCATTGCTACAATCATCCATCTTCCGTCACTGCCAGTCAATCATCTCCGCCAGATTTTCGCGGCATTCGCTCTGCTAGTCTGCCTGCCAGTGCTCATCAAAAAAATCGGCCATCACGACGTTTCCCGGCGACAATTCATCGGGCGGCGACGTAAGATCCAATATGGCCCAGTCGGGCAGCTTGGGATTTTGCTGCGAATTCGTGCGATCGTGCCCTTCGCGAAACGTAAGGCCACTGTTGATCACGACATAATGGCGGCGATTGAGCGGGTTGGGATAGACCATCATCGGAAGGTGCGTCGCTGCGTCCCACGTTTTCCCAGCAAGCGACAACTCGTTCGCCTGCCAATTGAGCGGAAGACGCTTGTGGATCTTGGCAAGCAAGCGATTGGTCGATGGTTCGCCCCACAAGACCAGGTTGAATTGCTCAATGTCCTCCGGTGTCACCTCGGTGTCTAGCTTGACTCGCGGCTCACCTCGCATCAAGGCCCTCCATCGGTCGACCGCATGCTGTGATTCCGATTCGATCCAGCGTTGAATCACCTCATAGGATGACTTCGTTGAGGGCAGCACCATTAAGAACGGCTGCATAAAGGCATCGTCGATTGGCCCCTGCAGCCCGGGCCGTTTGACGAGACTGGCATCGTTTGCTCCATCATCCGCCAATTCGGCAAGTTGTCGCCAGCGGCCCTCTTGCCACGCGAATGTCAAGCTGTCCTCTTCGTTGCTCCCAGGTTGAACCGGCACCTCCTGGCCGTCGATTCGCCACTGCCAATCGCGCACGTTCCCGTTCAGTGGTGTCGCATGGGCACGTATCGCGAGCGCGTTGGCAGTTGCTAGCCGCACGATTCGGTTCGACTCATCGACGACTGCGTCCACACGGGAATCGTGCCAATGTTGTTTGAGCCGCAGCAATTCCAGCCACTGCATGCGATGGTACCGCAACGTTCGCGTTTGCAGTGACAATTGTGGTTTGAATTGCGGTGGATTTGCCGCGGCAACCCGCACCGCGGCCAAGATGTGCGTTAGAGATTCGGGATGGTACTTGTGTCCCATCCCGGGCCCAATGACATGATTCAATGTTCGCTGGCGACTGCGAAAAGCTTCCTCCATGACACGTGCTGCCTGAATCTGTTTATCGTTCTCGCCGCTGTAGGCCACGACTGGTACATTCAATAGATTGCCCACATAGTTGGGAACATCGTATGCACCCCACAGAAGTTGCTCATAGCGTGGTGGAAAATCTTCCGGCTTCAGACGATTGTAATGTGCCGTTTCGGCGAACCCCGCACCGGGAGCAATCGCGGCGAACCGGTCGGTATAATGGGCACCGATATGCCACGCACCGGCGCCCCCCATCGAAAATCCCATCAACACAATGCGCAGCGGATCAATCGGGTATTGGCGCTGAACATCAGCAATCACGTCCAACACATCGATCTCACCGGCATGCTTAAAGCCAACGCAATGCCGACCGAACGGATGAACCACGATCGCGTCATCCGGAGCGACTTCGCCGGCCTTGGTCATCCGCTGCTGGATGAAGTACATGTCGGTGTCACGATCCCCTCGGCCGTGCAGCCAGACGTACAGCGGCACGGGGCGACGCAGATCAAGTGACTTTGGGATTACGAGCCCATAGGGTTGCGGACTGCCGTCGATCGAGGAATGGTAGCCGCGCACGACAAGTCCTCGCTGCTGAGCCCACGGCATCTCGCCGCGCTGCAACTCCGTTACGCGTTGGCGGGCTACGGCGAGCAATTCGTCTGCGATGGCGGCCGACGAGTCACGGTAAAACTCGTCGTGCCGCAACGCGAAATCAATCGCTTTGACGAAGATCGCAACGTCGGCACGGCCATCTCGATCCGGGGGAAACGTGTCCAATTGAGTTCGGATAAGGCGAACCCCTTCCTGCAAACAGTTCGCTACGTCGATCGGCGGATGCTCGCCGACGGGAGGCAGGATCCGCGCAATGGACGGCAACTTATCGGCGGATTGTGGTTGTTGAGCGGCAACCTCGGACAATTCCGAGAGAATTGCCACCCAAAAAACGCAAAGTTGCCAGATTCGCGGCTGCACCAGATTACATAACCATTTTCTTGTCATTTTTCTGCGGACCAGTTGTAGTGATTCTGTCGATTATACGGCACGTCAGCGGAGGTGCCCGACACATGTTGCGTGCCGTTACGATTGTA
>JAGQPD010001288.1 GCA_020426865.1 Planctomycetales bacterium | reverse complement strand
CCGGGCAAGCCGGCGAGGGGGCCAACGCACGCCACCGGCAGAGGTCGTGACGGGCCTTCGGCCCTGGCACGGCAAGTTCGAGGTGGCGCTCGTTCTATCGTGAATTTCATTCAGTCGTAAGCACGAGATCCGACAGTGCTAATATAGGTCCGGAGATTGCCGCTGGCTTGTCGTTCTTAACGCATCGAGATCAGCCCGCAGCTCGGCCACCTTTTGGGGGAATTCAGCAAAAAGATTCTTCCGTTGTGCAATGTCGTCGTTCAAGTTGTAAAGCGCAGCGGGATGTTCGTCCTTGGAATACGCAAACTGTTCGTCGAACCATTTGGGAACCTGGCTCACAGCGCCTGTTGGGGCGTTGATCAAGACCCAGTTGTCCTTGCGAATGGCATAATGGTCCTTATTCGTGTTGTGGACGTGCCGCGTCCGTGCTGAACTACTCGCGCCTTTGATCAAATCCAATTGATTGAGACTATCATCGGCGGCGGAATCGGGCAGTACGGCACCGACAATTGCCGCGACCGTGGCCATAAAGTCAACTTGGCTGATAAGTTCACCGGATACACGACCGGCGGGTACAACGCCGGGCCAACGAATGACCAGTGGCACGCGGTGCCCGCCGTCCCAGATGTCGCGTTTCAGCCCCCGCAGTTCTCCCATGCTGCGATGTTGGAAGTTGCGAATGCGGTCATACGCGTAACGCTCGGGGCCATTGTCGGCAGTGAAGATGACGAGCGTGTTTTCACGGAATCCATTTTCGTCCAAGGCTTGCAACACTTGCCCGGCGCACCAATCGCTTTCCGCCATAAAATCGCCGAAGCCGCCTGCCTTCGTCTTTCCCTGCCACTCTGCTGTCGGCACAATCGGAGCATGAGGTGAGGTCCAAGGGAAATACAAGAAGAAGGGCATCGCCTCACCCCGTCGATCCTTGATCCATGAAACCGCTCTGCGGGTCAACTCAGGCATTACCTGATCTTGCCGCCAATCGGCGACCATCGGCCCCGGGCGACCTTCCGGAGCTCCTTCCGCCGGTTTGGGATTCGGCGCGTACGGCACCGTGGGTGCGTCGGTCACCGTGCGGTTTTCGATCCATGTTTACGGAGGAAAATTCGGGACGTCGTCCCCGAAGTAGTCGTCGAAACCATGATCGAGCGGCCCATCGGGTATTGGACGTGTCCAATCGAAGGCATCGGCCTGCCAGACACTGGCGTTTTTCACTTTCATCGGCGTCGCGCCAGGCTTGCGGATCGCGGCCCAATCCCATCCCAAATGCCACTTGCCGATGCATGCAGTCCGGTATCCATGCGCCTTCAGCATCTGTGCCATTGTCAGGTCATCCTGCGCGAACACCGACGGTCCCCATGCATTGACAATGTTGTGAAACCGTCGCCAATGGTATCGCCCCGTAAGCATGGCATAACGACTGGGTGTGCAAATCCCGGATGAACTGTGCGCGTCTGTGAACCGAGTTCCTTCACTCGCCAAACGGTCCAAATTCGGCGTGGGGATTTTTGACTCACGGTTCTGGACCCCCAGGTCGCCATGCCCCATGTCGTCGGCATATAGAATGACGATGTTCGGCAGATTCCCCTCCGCACCACATGCCACATCCGAGGTCATTGCAAGCGTACCCGCCAACTCAATGGCGACGATCACGGACAACAGATACCGAAACATAACTGAACCCTCCCTTTGCCCTGGTCACAAAACGCCCATGCCCCGACGCGTCGACATAGGATACCCGTCGACCAGAGAGACTGCAAATCGCCGGTCGCGAGCATCAAAAGATTCGCTTACTGTCGCGGCCCCATCGGCATTCTCAAGTTCAATTGCCGCAACAAGTCGGCCACCACGTCCGGTCGTTCGCCCGCAATATTCGTCGTGGCGTCCCCCTTGGCCATGTCGTAGAGTTCCACGTGCTCTATTTGCTGGTTGCGGCGGTGGCGAACCAACCGATAGTTGGCCGTCCGAATCGTTTCGCGATTCGACTGGTAAGAGATGGCGGTACCACCGTCTGACGACGGATCATCGAGAGCTTTTTCTAGTGGTAGTGGTTGTCCGTCGAGCCCTTCAGGCAGCGGCAATTCACACGATTCACAAAGCGTTGGGAAGATGTCGATCGATTCCACTACCGCGTGCATCGGCGTTCCCCGTTCGATCATGCCCGGTGCGGAAATGATCAACGGCGACCGCAACGATTCTTCAAACAGGCTGTGCTTCCCCCAAATGCCATGCTCACCCAAGTGCCAACCGTGATCACCCCACAAAACCACAATCGTATCTTTCGCAAGCTGCAATGCCTGCAACTTATCGAGTAACTGACCAACAAGTGCGTCCGAGTAAGTCACGCATGCGGCATAGTGCCGGCGGACGAGATCGGCAAATTCAGTGTCCGAACGCGGGTCTCGCCCCCAGCGGTTGTATTTCATGAATTCGGCCGAGCCATGCCATGTGGTTTTTCCTGCGGGCTTATTCGGATGGGGAATCGCCGGCCGCTGAACACTGGCGTAGTGCTCCATGTACCTGGCAGGGGCACCAAACGGCAAATGCGGTTTGAGAAAACCAACGGCCAGAAAAAAGGGGGTCCTCGAATCACCGGGCTGCTTGGCGTCGGCCGCCAACAGTTCAAGTTGCTCAATCGCGACGGCCGCGGTCAGCCCATCTGGATAGATTGTGTCATCACGCTCGGCTGATTGGAAGATATCCATTTTGCCGGCGTCACGACGGATCTCTCCATGAGCCAATCCGTGCATCGCCCCTTCGGGGTGCTGCCATGCTCCTGTCGGCATCAGGTTTCGATCCCAAGCACCCGGCATTTCTTCCAATGTCTTGTCAGCCCAATGGTTGCCATAAAGTCCACCTGGCCGGTGTGAGACCTTGCCAATCGCGACCGTCGCATATCCCTGGCCGCGAAACCACTCGGGCATGCTCACCGACGCGATTTCGCGGTTCTTGGCCCGAAAGACAAATGCTTCATTGCCACGCTCGTCACCACTCCGCGCGTAGCGTCCTGTCAACAGGGCGAACCGCGATGCACCACACGTTGGTGCCTGCACGTAGTGATGTGTAAACATTCGCCCCGCCGCCGCCAGTCGGTCAATGTTTGGCGAATGAATATAGTCGACACCAAAACAACGCAGCTCGGGTCGCAAATCGTCCACGCATATCAAGAGGATGTTGGGCGGCGACCGTCCAGTGCCGGTCTCCGTCGCCTCGGTCCTGTCAGAAATGGCAATCAGGCCGAAGTAGCAGCATAGTGCCGCGCAGAAGAATTGCTGCCCAACATTCCAGCTGAGGACAGCTGGACAACTTTGCGTTCTTGCCTTTATCATCGGCCCAAAGTGCCGACCCGAGACGATTCTTCCGGTCATTACAGTTTGCCTTTGTAAAGCATCGTTCCGTGCCCGTGGTACCGTAAATCGATAAGTGTACCAAGTTGGTTGGGTCGAAGCACCTGTGGCATCCCCGCGGCTCGACAGCCGAGCGCATTCGGAGTCGTCTGGAGCGTCAGCAGTGGCGGCGGGACTGCCCGGTCTGCGACCTCATCTTTCCCCTCCCAAGTGCAACGGGGACCATTACGTCAGTGGCGTTAGTTCCCGAGCCCGGCGTTGGAACGCTGGCGGTTCTTGGTTTGTTGGTCACTTGGCGCCGCCGGATACCTCGAACCACAAAGTATTGGG
>JAGQPD010001287.1 GCA_020426865.1 Planctomycetales bacterium | reverse complement strand
ATTTTTGTCGCTAACTCCGTGCGGCTCGATTGGAACTCCGTCTTCACCATGGTGGACGAGGAGGATCGGTTACATCGCGAGCCCCTGATCGCGACGTTCCGCGCCATTACCGACGAAGGGACGCCGTTTCAGTTTACATTGGTCAACGTCCACACCGACCCGGACGAGGTGGCGTATGAGTTACGAGTTCTGAACGCTGTCTACCGCGCGTTGGCAGAAGAGCCGGGTGGGGAAGACGATGTGATCATGTTGGGGGACTTCAATGCGGCACCTGAGGATGCTGCATCTCTGTCTGCACTGGGACGGTTGACGTGGGCGATCCACGGGATCGCATCGAATACACGCGGCTCGGCGCTGTACGACAATCTGGCTTTTCATCCTGCGCATACCGTCGAGTTCACTGGCAACGGTGGCGTGCTGAATTTCGCCGAACGGTATCGGTTATCGTTGGCCGAGGCATTGGATGTATCGGACCATTTGCCGGTGTGGGCGGAATTTTCCAGAGTGGAACACCAAACTGGCGTAATAGCGGGGCGCGACGATTCGTCGCTACGTTAGACAAGGATCGTGATGAAAGAGGAGCGAGTCGTATGGCCCGGCGTGGGTTTTTCTTGTTGTTGGTCACCGTGTTACTGGCCGGAACCGAAACTGGGTGTCGAACTGCCCCCATCACCGGGCGGAAGCAGTTGTTGCTCGTCCCGGAGGCTCAGGAAATCGAGATGGGGCTGTCCGCATTCAGCGATGCCATCGGTGACGATCCGGTTTCCTCAAACGTCCAATATCAGCAGCTGATTCAGCGTGTTGGCAGCCGTATTGCCGCGGTCGCAAATCGGCCGGACTACCAATGGGAATTCAAGGTGATTGCCTCCCCAGAGCAAAACGCATTTTGTTTGCCGGGGGGAAAGGTGGCGGTCTACGAGGGGATCATTCCGATTTGTCAAAACGAAGCCGGCTTGGCCGTTGTCATGTCGCACGAAGTGGCCCACGCCCTGGCGCGTCATGGTGGCGAGCGGATGAGTCAAGGTTATGTGGTCAACGGCGCCAGCCAGGCGCTCAGTTTCGTGCTACGCAAGCAGGAAGAAACTCGCCGACAACAGATCATGAGCGCGTACGGTGTAGCGTCGAAGTACGGGTTCCTGTTGCCGTATAGCCGCAAGCACGAATCGGAGGCGGACCACATGGGGTTGATCATGATGGCGCAAGCCGGTTACGATCCTGCGGAAGCGCCTCGCTTCTGGGAGCGGTTTGCGGCGAGCCATGCAGGGAGCGAAAAGCCGCCGGAATTTCTCTCCACGCATCCGGCCGACGAGCGGCGCGCGGACGACCTAAGGCGACTGTTGCCCGACGCGGAGATCGCGTATCAAAACAGTGCGAACAAGTTCGGGCTCGGTGAATCGATCGTCCGTTAGTCGCGTCGAGATCGAATCGGACGGTTGTTGCTCGGTTCGATTCCACAGCCACGGTCCGAAAAAAAACTGGCCAATAATCCGCTACCGGTACCGAACAAGAACCGTGGATTCCTCACGGGCTTGAATTTATCACGGTATTCCCGACAATAGACCGGCATGGCGAACTCGAATTTAACTCTTCGGAAACTCTTGGCGATTGTCGCCGTTGTTGCGGTGTTCTGCGTCGTTCTGTCGCAGGCCGTGCGCGGCAGCCTTTGGGCGGCGGCCCTATCGTTGGGCGTGGGCACGGCCGTGCTATCGCTGCTAGTGTTCGCGGCCATGTTCTGTCTGGCAATGTTGTGGACCTTGATCGTTGTCCCGCATCGACGCACGACGCAGGCCCGGTCGCCGTTCGCACAAGATTCACCACCGCCGCAGCATCTGAAGCCGCAGGACTAAGACATGCCAGGCTGTGCGTTATTCTCGTCCAACCGCTCGCTGACGCTATGTCGCCAGTTGGTGGCGTTATCAAGATTGGCGATGGTCTGTTCGTTGGTGATCGCACAAGCAGGTAGTTTCAGCACATCCGCACGGGCAGGAACGGGCGACACGGTCACGCTGCCGGCCAATCCACGGATGGCCCGCAACAAGTTGCAGTTGCGTGTGAGTTCGTACTGGATCGATGGCAATGGCTATCGTCCCTACACGATAGTCGTCCGACCGATGGGGACGTCGACGTTTGGTATCGACCGACAATTGCGCGTAGTCTTGACCGTGTCCCGGCTTGACGATCGGCAAGGGCCGGAATTGCAGGTGACCCAGGACATTGAACTGCCCGGAGCTGCCACTGTAGCCGAGGCGGTCGTGTTGGTTCCCCAGTCCTGGAACCACAACTATCTGGATATTGAGACGTTTGAGTCGGGCGGCCGGCTGAGCGATCTGTCGGCCCGCGATGTGTCGGTCCGATCAACGGGGGAATGGATGGAGCGACTGCCAAGTATCTTGGTCGTCACCAGTAGTAGCTCCACGTTTCCCAAAGTAGGAAGTACCCAGGACGAGAACGTGACGCAGTTGCTGAATGTCCTGGCCACGACCGCTGCCACTCAGGCCATTATGGGGTCGCAGGGAAATAGTCCGTCAGCCGCGGTTGTCGATCGTATCAATGCATCGACCTACCTCAACTATCCAAAGCTGGAAGTTGTCCCGCTGTCGGACGTACCGGAGCAATGGCTGGGGCTGACGTCTGTTGACTTGCTGATCGTGTCGTTGAGTGATTTGCATCAGCTATCCGTCGCGGAGCCGGCCCGGCTCGAGGCCGTCCTGGCATGGTCGCGAGCGGGCGGGAATCTCGTGGTGACCGATGTGGGCGAGGAGTATACTGAGCTGCAGGTCATCAGTTCCCTATTGGCGCTGGCGGACCGTCCATCATCTGAACCACGTCAGCCGCCGATGTGGAAGTCGGTGGCTCATCCACAATGGCTTGGTTGGGATGTGGTTCCGCTGTTCAATGCAGGCAATGAGATTACTGGGTACACGGAGTACCTGAAGAATCAGGACGCCTGGAACGCGCCGATGCCCATTGCGCAAGCCAACACGACGATTGGCAATCCGCCAGTTCCGAATACGGGGCGGCCGATCCAAGTGCCCGACATGCCGCCGTTTTTGACTCGACCGAACGAGTTCGGAATGGTGGTTCTGGCTGGGAAGCCGAAAACTCAGGTCGCCGATAACGAATGGGCCGGGATGTTGAGCGAGCTGAAGACGGATCGCTTTCTTTGGTATCAACGGCACGGAGTGACGAAGAACCGCGAAAACATGGACTATTGGAATTTTCTCATACCTGGTGTGGGCGTGGCGCCTGTCGGCGCGTTTCTCGTATTGATTTCGTTGTTCGCGTTGGTAATCGGGCCGGTCAATTATTTTCTCTTGCGCCGCATGTATCGGCTCAGTTGGCTATTGTGGACGGTGCCGATCGGAGCCTTGACGGTGGTGTTGGGGCTGTTTGCTTATGCGTTGTTTACGGATGGTTTGGGAGTCCGTTCGCAAACACGATCGGTGACATTTCTTGACCAGACGGCAGGGCATGCGGTGGCGTGGTCGCGTCATACCTATTATGCCGGCATCGTACCGTCGGAAGGACTGTCGTTCTCCCATGATACGCACGTGATTCCGATCGATCCCATTTGTCCGAATGAGTACGCGCATATCAACCAGCATCGGGAACTGGAGTGGGGCCAGCGGCAGCGGCTTGGCAATGGTTATTTGCGGTCGCGAGTTGCCAGCCAGTTTCTGGCAATTCGATCGTGTGACAGTAGCGTGTTGTTAAGCGTGAAGCTCGACAAGGATCGTCCGGGCGAGATCCCGTCGGCGATCGAAAACCGACTGGGGGGGGCGGTGGAGCGCGTCGTTGTCTCGGCCGACCACCGTGTGCGG
>JAGQPD010001286.1 GCA_020426865.1 Planctomycetales bacterium | reverse complement strand
GGATGATCCGCGATACCTGCATGCGGGTCGGTTTCGACAATTGACCGACATTGGCGGAAGCGTGCTGGACGGCGTGATTGCCTGACCCGCCCCGGCTCAAATCGCCGAACTGAACCGAATGCCAGTCATCGTTCTGCCATGTTAGTGGCGGGACAGGTGACACCACGGATCAATGCGGCAGTGACAAAGAACAAGATTGAGCCGAGGAATACAACAAACAACAAACAAGTCCAGAAGTAGTCTCGCATCAACAGCAGAGCGGGAGGTCCGGGGCTTTGCGGCGTCCGCCGTTGTACGGGCCCCTGAACCGGTTGATCGTCTTCGCCCGAATTCTCACGCGCCGTCGCGCGCCATGACTCCCATTCCTGTTGAGCTACTGCCGTGCCGTAATTGCGCTGCGCCCATTGCCGGCCGTAAATCATTCCGCCGACGACCATTGCCAAAAATGACGAATAGGCCAGGCCCCAAAACATTCGCGACTGCAATAACTTCATCTTTCCTATCCATATGATCGACATCCGACAACCGCACGCCATTACACCACCGAAGCGGCAGGGCGCAAGCCCTCCGGTACTACAATACCGGTGGGTTTGCGCCGTCTTACACCGGAGCGATTGTGCCCTGCCGCTTAGACCCCTCCAATGCTAGTACAACATCGCATGCCCAGATAGAATAGACGGTCTCGAGTCTATTGACAAAAATTACGTTTATCTAGTCGCTGATTCTCACCAAGTGAAAATCAGCGACGTCGATACGGGAGCAAACCGAAAGATGTGGAAACGAGAACGGTCCAAACGTTGGGCGATCGGTTGCGGAATATTTGCGGGGATCCTTGTTGGTTGTGGAACCGCTGGTTACGAACAACGGATGAATGATGCGCGTTCGCGCAGCCCGGCAGCACCGGCGGGTGACGACGGAAGTGGGGACGGCAGCACGGCACCGGACATGACCGATCGGGGCGCACCTGACGGTCGCGGTGGTGCCCGAGTCGGAGGCGGTGCCTTCTCGATGCGGAAACCGATCCGTCACGCCGAGGCACTGGGTCACGGCAGAAACATCGCCGTTGCGATACTCAACTACGAGGCCGCGACGGGCGCATTTCCTCAACAGGCCAAACTATCGAGCAGCGGGCAACCGCTCCTTAGTTGGCGGGTGTTGATTCTTCCGTACATGGAAGAGCAGGCGTTGTACGGCCAATTCAATATGAATGAACCGTGGGACAGTCCTCAGAATCTTCCGCTCGTGCAACGGATGCCCACCAACTTTGATTTGGGAGATGCTGACGAACCGGGTTATACCGCGGCACTCGCGTTGATGGGTCCCGATACGCTCTTTCCTGGCGGCGAGAAGAAAATACGGGTGGGCGAGGTTCGCGACGGCACAAGCCGCACGATCGCGTTTGTCATTGCATCACCTGATCGCGCCGTCCCGTGGACCAAGCCGGAGGACATTAATTTTGATCCGGCCAATCCCACCAACGGCCTAGGAGACGCCGACGGTCAGATGTATTTCGCGTTCGCCGACGGGGGGGTCATGCGAGTCAGTGAATCAGTAGATCCCACCGCGGTAAATGCCGCCGCGACTCGTTCGGGAGGAGAGACCGTCGACATGAGTGTTTTTCGTTAAGAGGCTTCGGAGCTGCGGGACTATTGTTGGTCGTAGATCGTCCAGACGCGGGTTTCACGACGAAGTTTTTCCAGGTAATCGGTGACCTGCTTCTGGATACGCTCGCGTTTGATCACTTCAGCAATTTCCTTTTGCACTTCTTCAAACGAACGTCGGCCGGCGGGGCTACGTTCAATCACTCGGACGATGTGATATCCGTCGGAGTCTTCGACGATCTTACTTAGCCGTCCTTCCGGCAACGTGAACAGGATCTCGTCGATCACACGGGATGCCAGACTTCCCTGCGTCGTCCAATCGTATTGGCCACCCTCAGCGGCATTCGGGCCCTGTGAACTTCGCTTGGCCACTGCGGCGAGGGGAATTTTTCGGACTTCGACATCATCCCCCATCACTTGGAGTGCCTGATAGGCTTGGCCGCGAGTGGGAAAACGATCGAAACGTACCATCAAACGCTCCCATTTGACACGCGCCTTCATTTCGTAGTCTGCCGCGTGATCGTAGTAATATCGAAGCAGCTCGTCATGCGTAATATTCGGATTGCGGTCGACATTGCGTTGTACCATTTGTTGAGCCAGCAACTGCTCTTTGAACATGCGACGCCGTTTTGCCATCGACGAACCTAGTTCCCGCAGCTTGGCGTCGAGGTCAGCCGGGGTCTTTACGTTCGCGGCTTCGATCATCCGTGGCACTTCCATCTCGTCGAACTGCTCATTCACTTGACGGTCGATATCCGGCATCTTGTCGGGCGGAATCAGCCGCAAAAAATCATTGTAGACCAGCAAGTTCTCCACCACTTTGGGGACGAGTTGACGCATGAGGATCTCTCGCTGCTGGTCGAGTTGTTCTGGAGAAGCTTTTCCTTCATACGGCTGCAAGAGCTCGTTGATCTGCCCCAGCACATCACCCGCCAAGATGCTTTGGTTTCCCACGACGGCCAACACGCGGCTCGCCTTGTCCAACTGCCCAAATCCTGGCACGGGCGACGACGAATAAGTCGCGGAAGCCTGAGGTTCCGCCGGATTCATCTGAACCCGTGACTGTTCGGTGTAAGGAAAGGTATCCACGCGCCGTTGGCCAGCGGTATCATCGGGCAATGCCCGGTCCAGTGGTCGCCGGTCCAGTGGCGGGCCGTCGAGCGGTGGGCGTGGGTTGGTTGGCACCGTACGAACGTTCTCGGGGGAAATCCGTCCCGTCGACGGATACAGCGGATCAATACCGCCGTCATGCTGTCGGTTTACGGCTGGTGCTGGCGGCACGTACGGTTGACCGTAATCCGCTCCGCTGGAAGGCGGCGGGGACGTATAATTCTGCCACGGGTTATCACGCACCCCTTGAGCTTGTTGAACTTGGGATTCATCAGGAGGGATATGTTCCGGCCATTGCTCGATGGCTTCCGAAGGTTGAGGCTCTGAGCTACTGTCGCTGAGCGTACGGAGGTCGGCCCGTTGGACATCGTCCGGGGCGGTGGATGTGGCACGTTCCTCAATCGCGATATCGCGTTCCACCGGCTGGTAGGTCTGCGGGGAATGGGTGGCGTTGCGTTGTTCTTTGAGGCGGTCGAATTCTGGATCGTACGGAACCGGCATCCGCGCCGGCGGTAAATCTTGCCACCGTGTCCGCTCAGTCGCTGTTTTCCGTGGCGCAGCCGATACATTGGCTTTCACTTCTTCGGCCGGCCGCACAACGTTTCCCGACGCATGCGGGGACACATGGTCTGGCACGGGGCGCGCGGATTCAGGGCTCATCGCCGCATGGGACTCGCCGTAGCGACTGGCCGAATCAATCGGGTTCGGCCAGGGATAGGGGCGACTGGGAAGATCCGGATCAGCGGGCACCGCGGTCTGTGTGGTTGTAGCGCGATGGTAGGGGTCGACGTCCACCGCTTCCGGTTGGCGCGCGTCTGGTTTTCGAAAATGTTCGGCCAGCCGTCGCTGCTGTTCTCCCCCTTCGCTGCTGGTCTCGAATTGGCTTGGCACAGCGGCCCCAGAATCGAAGAACTGTCCACTCGTCGTCATATCGCGATACACCGGTGACTCGGGCGCAGCGGGCGGCGTAACCGCTGGTGAGGCGGGGTACGTCCCCATAACTTGCGGCTTTGGTTTTTCAACAGGCGGAACATTCAATTGCTCGAATGGGTCGCGCCCTGTTGACTCAGACTTCTTTCTTTCGAACAGTCCCAACGGATCGAGGACACGAGCGGCCAGCGAGCGGCGGCGTTCACCGGAACCTGTCGTCGCGGCGTCGTCTGCGCGCGACGATGTCGTGGTGAACAAAGTTGCCAACAAAACGAGAACTGTCAGGGTTCGCGTGATCCTAATCAAAACAGGCATCCTGCGACGAAAATGTACAACTGTGAGAAAAGCACCGTCACTATGACGCAATCGCGGCACACCTATCTTTCGGACCGGAT
>JAGQPD010000050.1 GCA_020426865.1 Planctomycetales bacterium | reverse complement strand
CGCATCGCAGATATCGGGCTCGAGCCATGGCTGAGTTGGCGGGCCGCTGCGGCTCTGATAGGCGAGCTCCCAGCTGTCGCAGCCGGCTGCGCTCGCCACCAGCCGGCAGGCCGACTGCAGCTGCGTCTCGTAGGAGCTGCTGGTTGCCATTGCAAGCGGTATGCTGTGCGCGGTGAAAATCACATGCGGCGCCGCACCCGCGGGCAGCTCAGCGGCCGCCTCGTTGAGCCGCGCCGCTTGCGCCTCGACGAAGCCGGGGTGGTTGAAGAACACACGCAGCTTGTCGACGACCGGAGCATCCGAGCCAACCTCTTGCTGAGCGGCAAGGATGTTCTCGCGGTACTGCCGGCACCCGGAATAGGAACTAAAGGCGCTCGTCATGAATGCCAGCGCACGCCGCACGCCATCGCGTTTCATCTGCTCGAGCGTGTCCGGAAGCAACGGATGCCAATTGCGATTGCCCCAATAGATGGGCAGTTGACACCCAGCATCGCGCAAGGATGCCTCGACCGCCGTGATCAGCTTCCGATTCTGTCGGTTGATGGGACTGACACCGTCGAAATGATAGTAGTGCTCGGCAACCTCCAGCATCCGTTCGCGTGGTACATTTTTCCCGCGCAATACGTTCTCGAGAAACGGCATCACATCGTCGTGGCCCTCTGGCCCTCCGAACGAGACAAACAAAATCGCATCGTAGTTATGATTCGTCACGGGCGGTCCTTGGCAGAAAAAACGCAGGTCAAGTAGCTACACCGATACCGAGCACAATGAGCCGATGGCCGACCGGTCGGTCCGTAAGCTACTTTAGAGGTTACCCACGACCCTGACAACCGTTTCCTGTGCGATGGCGCACGCCGGTGATGCGACCGGGCTGCTCGACAGACCACGGCCCTGGCAAGGGTACCCAGGCGGCCGCACACCGCCGCAATCTTGGCAGGATGCACCGCCGGGCGAATGAATGTTGCGCCGGAATGACTCAATGGTTGTCCCGCTCCGTTTTGCAGGCTAAAATGGACTCATGAGGACGAATGCCGTGGAACGAATTGAAATCTCGAATACCGACATTAGCCTTTCGGACGTTGTCACACATGTGTCGCGCGACCGTGTGACAATCGAATTGTCCGACGGGCAAATTCCATTGGCAAGGATCGTTCCAATTGCCAGAACGTAAACAATGACTGAACTGGCTCGAGCGCTGCGAGATTGCAACAGATTGGGGGACGGCGCGGAACGGTCGACTTGGGAAAATGGTCCGGTTACGGCGAACCAGCAATCAGTGTGGTCACTCAATCCAAATTGATGGTTGGCGTGCATCGTGCAAACCCGCCGCAACGCAAAGAAAAAAGGGGACGTTTCGTTCAGGCCGTGATTACGAATGTGTCAATTCTTCCGATCGATTCCCAAATCGCCGACGTTCATACCCAAATTGCTTCAATACTCAGTGAATCGGGGCTTACGATTGGGCCGCATGACAATTGGATCGCCGCAACTGCCATCACCTATGACTACGATTTACTAGCGACCAACGCCAATGAGTTTCGCCGAGTGCCGAACCTACGCGTGATTGATTATTTGGATACGACTTGATTCGATAGCTTGCGGCCGCCCTTGCCCCAAAGGGAATAGGTCCAGATGACATGATCCCAGAAGGGATTTCGTTTGACATCGCAAACCCGAAGTTCCGCCAGTTCAAGAATGGCGACGACATTCGGGAGTACACGCTTGAAGGTGGCGATATCACGGTCGATTGGGTGAACGGCAAAGGAGCATCGTCGATGATGAAATCCATTCTCGACGCGGACGGAGCGGGAGTGATGAGGATTTCCGGCTACGTGACTGACAAACTCGGTGACGCATCAAACGCTGCCTTGCAGCGTTTCGTTGACCGAATGGCAAGAGAACTTGGTGATGGTTGGAAAGCAATCATTGAGGTCAGGGGAGAACGACGATTCTTGATCTTTACAAAGTAGGTGATGTCTATGACTGACATACGTGAAATGGAACTTCAGCGCTGGACTTCCGGTATGCCAACCAAGTATCCACCAGCAGACGAGTTGTTCTTGCGAGCCGCGACAGATGCCGGTTTTGAAGCGTTTACCCACGTTGGCGGCCTTTTTGGAGCACAAGCCGCGAACCGAGCTGTGCAAATCATACACAGAGGGCGCGGACGCAAGTGGGAGGTCATTTTTATGGAGCATGATGCGGATATGGTGACTACGACGACCACTGACCTTGAGCAAATGACGATTACGATGCTAAGCTGGCTCTCTGGAAGGTCGCTAACCGCAAAGGAGGATTCGGTTCGAGCCGTAGCGGGTTGATGCCAGGGGGGTGTAAGGGCGGCTGGCAGTCGCGGTGTTCGCAATGCAAATCCGCTAACGGCCGCTCAGCAACAACAGATTCGTGGCTTCGTAGACGACCCTTGCCTCTCTCAATTTGACGTCGTGATGAACAGAGGCCCATCACGACTCGTGGAATTCGACGACTTCAGCGTCATTAACATCGGACCTGACGCGTTTCCCGTTGCTGGTTGAGGGTATCATAGACCATCGTAACAGAAGGAAACCAGTACCTGGTGTTGACAGTCGAATGCGAGAAACTGGACAGAATAGTTCGGTCACTTGCATCAACGCTCGCCATTCCTACATTCAGCGGATCTCATTCTATCCGCTGCACGCATGGAATATGAGCACGCTCATAATATATGACTGCCGGCTGGTCGCGATGGCCGGGTATTCCTGCAGGCAGTGGCTACCATCGCTTCCAGCGAAAGAAGGCGTACATTCCCACGCCGCTGAGGCCCATCAGCAATAACGCAATCGGATAGCCGTAGTACCAATGCAGTTCCGGCATGTTCCAAGGCGAATCCTGATGGTCGAAGTTCATGCCGTACAATCCGGTGATGAACCCCAGCGGCAAGAAGATCGTCGAAATCACTGTCAACACCTTCATGACTTCATTCATCCGAAAACTGATCGCTGACATGTGCAAGTCCCGAACATCCGCACACGTTTCACGATACGTTTCGACCAATTCGATCAATTGGACCACGTGGTCATACACGTCGCGGAGATAGACAAGCGTCACCGGCGAGAGCAGCTCACTAGAATTGTGCAACAGGTGATTGAGCATGTCCCGATGTGGCCATAACACGCGGCGCATCATCCGAAGATCGTTCTTCGTGTCGTGTATCTCTTCCATGATGCGAGGAATTCCCTTGATGCGACTTTGCGCCAACACCCGATCCTCCAGTCGATCGAGCTGCTCACCCATCGCGTCGAGCACAGGAAAGTAACCGTCCACGATCGCGTCGATTAGTGCATACGCCAAATAATCGGCACCACTATTGCGCAACGTCCCCGTCGGATCTTTCAACCGAGCATGGATCTCTTCAAACGCCGGAATCGGACGCTCGCACCAGGTAATGACAATCGATTTGCCAAGATATATTCCCACCTGATGAGAATCGAAATGGCTGTTCATCTCGGCACAGCGAGCCACCAGGAACAAGTATTGGTCGTACGTTTCCGTCTTGGCTCGCTGATGCGCGTTCACAATGTCTTCCAACGCCAGACGGTGAATCCCAAAGGCCCGACCAATCTCGGCAATCAACTGCGTACTTCCCAAGCCCGCCACATTGATCCAGGTGACCCGCCGCTCCGCGACTCGCTCGACACATCTCTGAACGTCGGTTACCGTCAACTCAACCAGCTCCCGCTGGTCGTAGTTGATCATCGTAATCGTCGTTTCCGCCGCTTGCGGATCCGACACCAACGTCCCGGGACTGGCCCCCGGTCGACTCCGTTTCCGCAATCGATGCAACCTCCGCAACCGCCGTATATGCCTCGTACTCACCCCACTCCTCCCGCAAAACCGCATGACGCAAAGCTCCCCCCCACGCTCTTCCATCAGGCTGTTGTTTTACGCGGACTTGCCCCCCCTCGCCAGCTCAACCGCCGCCCCTCACGTGCCGAAACACCGAACAGCCGGTCGAAAGCACCGCCTTGCGGCCCGCGGAAAAATCTCCGCCGCCCCTCTTGACATCCGTCTCCCACCCACTACTATAAAACCAAATCTACAAAACCAAACATTAAAATGGGAAGGGAGATTCCCGTAGGAGGAAAA